>JAGRAT010000402.1 GCA_020434495.1 Bdellovibrionales bacterium
ATAACCCAAGGAACGCCCCTGGAGATAAAGACTTCCAGAAAGGAAGTTATCTTGGTCCTGATTACAGCAATGCAGAGATTCAAGAAGAGCTCGATGAGCTCGGAGCAAAATACGAGCAGCTCAGCGAAGGCGCTCTCATGGAGAAAACTGCAGACCTTCTCACCCAGGAAAAGGTCATTGGGTGGTTCCAGGGGAGGATGGAGTTTGGCCCACGGGCCCTCGGTGCCAGAAGTATCATTGGAGACGCGCGCTCTACCGAGATGCAAACGAAGATGAACCTAAAGATCAAGTACCGGGAGTCTTTCAGACCGTTCGCTCCTGCTGTGCTTCGAGAGGAGGTAAGTAATTACTTTGATCTCGAAGCGGAGTCCCCGTACATGTTGCTTGTTGCGCCGGTAAAGGAAGAGCGACGGAAGCCGATGACCGAGGAGCAGAAGAAGTTGTTTGGAATTCAAAAGCTAAAGATCCCTCGCTCAGATCTTCCTGCGATTACACATGTTGATTACTCAGCACGAGTTCAAACGGTAACCGCAGATACAAATCCTCGCTTTCATGCGTTGCTCAATGCATTTCGCGATAAGACCGGATATGCCGTTCTTGTAAATACGAGCTTTAATGTCCGAGGCGAGCCCATCGTTTGTACTCCGAAGGATGCCTATACCTGTTTCATGAGAACCGAAATGGATTGTCTCGTCATTGGAGACTTTGTGTTGCTCAAAGAAGATCAGCCGAAGTGGCAGGAAAAGGATAACTGGAGAGATAAGTACGAACTCGACTAGAGAGCTATGTTGAGTAAGGAGTGTAATAGGAAATGCAAGGTGAACAGCAAGTGGTTAATGGAGTAGCGAATTCAGTGGAACAGGCAAGACCCCAGCTAGAGCTTGCGCCTAGCACCAACGGGCGGACGAGGAAGCAGAAGCCGTCGCTTCTTGATCAGCGTTACTTTGGAAAGTCAAAGCGCGACCATGTAAAGGAGTTCGCCTGCCTTTTTGGTGCCATCTTTTCAGGGATTGGTGCCTACCTTGCCTATCATGGGCATCTCGATTTTACGCTTGGGTATATAGCTGCGACTCTGGTAATTGCTACGCTTGGTTATAAGGCCCCGATTATTCTCTATCCAGTTTGGTCTGCCTGGATGGCGTTTGCGCATGGTCTTGGGATTGCGATGTCATTCGTTTTTGTAGTGGTGACTTGGGTTATTATGGCTGTGCCGCTGGCCTATATTCTGAGGGTGATCGGAAAAGACGTTATGGATCTCTCCTTTGACCGTTCAGTCGAGTCCTATTGGGAAGACCGAGAGGACCGCCTCCATAATTTTAAGCTGCTCGAGCGCCAGTTTTAGTTCGACGGTTCCGCCGGGTTTACTACGACCCTCCTAATTATTTGGACGATGGTCTCGTTTTAATTCTGAGTCGAGTCTGTGGTGCTTCCACGAGAACTCCTTAGTTACCATCGGAGATCGTGACTCCTCGTCCAAAATTGAGCCGAACTTCGGCATTCATTTTGCTTCTTTTCTCCTCAGAGGGTCATTAACGTCAGGTAGTATGATGAGGTACGAAAACCAATCTAAAAAACGAGACAGCTGGGAACTTCAATTAACTCAGCAAGAACTTGACCAAACTCGCCGCGAACGCGAACACCTGAACTCGAAAGCGATCGAGCGGCCCCTTACCCCCTGGGAGCAGCTGCGGCAGCGAGAGATTTTTCAGGAAGTCAGTGCCTTGTTGCACAGAGCTAAGAAGCTCGGCTTGCCAGAGAAGGTCCTTCACTAAGCTTCTCTGACGAATTTTTTCTTTAACCTTTATCTTATCGCGATTTGTATAACTCGATGGTACCGTTGCCGACTTAATCACGTTCATCAAATCCCCAGCATTTTCCAAGCTCTGCTGCGAGGTGGGAGGCAACTATAAAATGACCTAGACTTTCTCCATTTTTCTCCAGAATGCAGTGGGCATCATCTCGATAAATCGCGTGAGCAGTATTCTCGAAAACTCTTGTTAAACTAGAAGTACGGATACCTTCAGCCTGTAAACCAAGAATGGCTTTTTCCATCGCGAGGTACTGTTCTTCGTAATTCGAACGCTTCAGGCACTGCATCTCCTCAAGGGTCAACGTCTTCCCTATTGCAGCACAAGGTTGAACTATCTGAGCGAAGGTTCCCCCGGCCCCAAGCACTATCGAGTTCATTAATTTAATGTAGCGAACAAACTCGCTTAATCCCTCGTTGAGGGTAGCTTGTTTGCCGTGGTCTTCTGAAGTTCGTGAAAAAATCGTTCGCAAAGAGGTATTGTTTTTTAGTTCTGTTGATTTGGTCACGCTGACATAAGCCATTTCTCGGAGTTTCTTGAACATGACGTAAATGAACTTTGAATTACAGAATGGCCAACGTTTGTTGGTCTCGAAGAGAAGTCGTGCGAACTTCAGTTTTGGGACGGCTGTTTTCCCACCTGTCAGGTAAGCATGGTTCAAATTTACCCAAGGGTATTCAAATTCAAGATTTTGTTTGAGAAATCCATTCAGTATGAGAAAGAGTTCGTTGTATCCGTCGATGGATACTACGGCGTCGAAACGATGAGTGTAAAGAAGCGCGAGAATTGTTTGCTGCGGCTGTTTCCAAGCTCCCATTGCGCCGTTATAAACGCGGAAGAGTTTTTTACCCTGGGGCGGAACGAATCGCTTTTGCAATTCGGTTTCGAGATAGCATGGACCTTTGTTGACGGGATAACAAAATCGTTCAGCGAAGGATCCTCCAGTCACCAGTATCGAGTACTCGAGGTGATTCCTTTTCTCAGGAAAATCGGGAGAGCAAAATCCTTGTCGGTTAGCTCTCCTTTCTCCAGAGGTGCGCTGTTCTAAGCCGGCTGGAGGATTGTTGTGCTGAACATGTCCGAGATATGGATGAGAGAAAAGTTTTTCGGCGAGGGTAAATCCTCCTTGCACCTCCGTAAGGTATCCTCCTTCGTCGGCTAGCAAAAGCTGTTGAACGGAGAGATAAGTTCCGTCGCGTAAGTAAAGCGCCACAGCGACGGAGATTTCCGTCAAAATCAGAAAGAGGAAGAAACTCAAGGCCATGACGAACAACGAGGCTCCGCTCGCCCACACGAGAAGCATAAGAGTAGTCAGAGCAATAATGATGAATAACGATAGACGCTTGGTCATTGTTTCAATAGGTGCCGGATAAAATTGAAAGAAAGGTTACCAGAGAGGATAAAGATCATCAGCGGTTGAATCCTTTTCTCTCTCGGTAGCTTGCGGTGAATCCAGGTGAGGTTTGGTTTTTTTGCGACCGCCGAACAAGCTCTG
>JAGRAT010000403.1 GCA_020434495.1 Bdellovibrionales bacterium
AGCGAGCGCTACACTTTCCAGTCGAAGAGCTCTGGTCATTCGTACACGAAGAGGAGCGAGAGTTTTCAGTGTCTGAACTAACAGAGCTCTACTTTGGTGATAACTCCTTGGAAAATCACCTCACCTTAAGACTCGCCCTCTACGAGGATCCAATTTTTTTCAAACGGAAAAAATTCAGTTTCACGCCACGTCCAGTCTCCACCGTTGAAGAGTTAAAAAAGGCCGAGGAAACAAGAAAAGAGAAGGAACAGCTCTTGGAACTTGCTCTTCAAGAGACCTTGCAGGCAAAAGAGGGCAAGCGCGATCTCTCTTCATTTTCTCCCTCAACGAAACTGTTGCTTCATACTCTTGAACGGATAGCCGCTCAAGCACCACATATCGATAATCACGAAACTCGAGATGTAAATAATTTCCTCGAACACTTTGAGGCGAAGTCTAACAAGCAGCTCGCTGGCGCGAGAGAAGAGAAGTGCTATCAGTTCTTACGTTCCATTGGATGGTTTCACAAGAACACAAACCTCTCATTTATTCGTCACGCCCTCCCCCGAGAATTTAGCACCGAGCTCCTACAGGAGGCCGAAAAGCTTCGAGAGACTGCCCAAGGAGATCGCGAGGGAAGACGAGATCTCACTGCTCTGCAAACATTTACCATCGATGATGTTGATACTGAGGATATGGATGACGCGCTTTCATTCGAGCGCATTGAAGGAGGTGGGTACCGCATCGGTATCCATATAGCAGACGTATCCTCTGTAATTCCGATTGATAGCAAACTTGATCTCGAGGCGAAGACGAGAGCTACGTCTCTCTACTTCCCGGAAAAGAATGTCCATATGTTTCCCGCAGCCGTCGCTGCAGATCTCTGCAGCCTCCGCCAAGGAGAGCTTCGGCCAACAATGTCATTCTTCATCGAGTTCTCTTCGCTGCACGAAATTCAAAAGAGCTCCCTCTGTGTTTCAACTATTCGGGTTGCAGAGAAGCGAAGCTACGATGAGGTAGACCAGCTTCTTAATCCGCCGACTGGCGAGGTAGGAGATCTTTACCAACTGGCGATCTCCTATGAGTCAACCAGGATGGCGGCTGGAGGCTTGAAGATTCCAAAGCGTGAAATGCGTATACGCATAAACGATCCAGAGCATCTCCCTGAAAGCGACTTTACAATTGAGCCATATTCAGAGCAGACCCCGGCTCGAGAGCTCATCGGCGAGATGATGGTGCTTGCAAACGAAACGGCAGCGAAGTTTGCTCGAGACAACAACATCCCATTTATTTACCGTTCCCAAGAGCCCTCGGATAAAGACGCAGAAAAACGATTAGTCGGAGTTCCGGCGGGACCCGCTTTTGATGCTGCTTTGCGGGGAACCTTGAAACGCTCTGTGACAAGCACTGAACCTGCACCGCACTCAACCCTTGGACTGGAGTGTTACGCTCAGGTTACTTCACCGATTCGCCGCTATGCAGACCTCGTGAATCAACGTCAACTCGCTGCATTCTTACGTGGCGATGAGCTCCCCTATTCCACTGAGGACATTGATCAGCTGCTCCATGAAACATCCGAACAGCTACAACGAGCTCGGCTCATGAACCGAGAAACGATGCGGTTTTGGGTACTGAAGTATCTCAAGCGAAAAGCAGATAAGAGAGAATCCATCACAGGGGTAATAGTTCGTGATGATGGCCCCCAGTACATGGTGGAATTAGATGAAGTATTTATCCCTGCCCTCTTTAAGGCGAACGAGAAGCTAAAGCGAGGAGACCAGGTGGAACTCACTATTCAAAAGGCAGATCCACGGTTCGATTATTTGCGGTTGGTTTTGAAGAAATAACTGGAAATCAAAAATATATCTAAGAAAGTAAACTAACTTTCAACCTTCGAATCTTCTTTCGTCTTTACGGATTCCGACTGTTCAGTAACATCGATGGCAGTACCTTCGCGGTAGCCCTTTCTGAAGTTGCTAATGGCTTTCCCGAGGCCACTCCCGAGCTCTGGAAGCTTCCGAGTACCAAACAGGAGCACGACGACAAGAGCAACAATAATCAATTCCCAGGGAGATAGTCCGCCTATCATGTTAAATCTCTCTTTCCTAACTCATCTGAACTGGGGGCTTCGCCAGCTGCCCAATCAAAAGCAACTCAGAGGGAAAACACATATCCCCACCAGTCAATCTCATAGCATACTGCAGAATCTGTAACTTTGAGAAGTTCTGTTCTACCATGGTGAGATGATTGAGGAAACAGAAGGGGTGCTGTGAAATCAGCCGCTAGCAGGACATATTCAAGCACCACTTCGTTTTGGGGAGATCCACAGTTCGCTACCTGGCTTACCTGCGGGCTTGTAATCTCCCTCCTCCTGCATCTCTTTCTCTTTATTTTGGCCCAAACACGAATTGATTACTCCCCAAAGGGCCCTGCGGTTATCGAAGTTTCTCTGGTGCCGTCCAACCTGTTCCCCCAGCAGCCTGAAAAAAGACAGATCGTAACAGAGCCCCAAAGTAAAGCTGTTGAAACTGCCCCGGAAAACGCTCGATTTGAAGCCGAACGAAACCGGTTTGCAGAGCGAGAACAGATAAAGCGAGGTGATGGACCTGATGCTGGGTCCGTAGTAGGGAAGCCAAATCCGGCAACACCACCGCTCCCCCCGAGTCCACAGGCAAAGCCCCAACAGCAGCAACAACCTCAACAGCAGACCCCGAAACAATCGACGGCAGCAAAGTCAACGACTACCCAATCTCCTCAAACAAAGAATAGGCAGATTCGCTCACTCCGTCTTTCTCCAGACGATTTGCAAGGAGAGTTTGGGATTAGCGCTCCAAAGAAAGATTTCGGTCCTAAAGCGCAGGAGTTTTTAAAGAACCCATCGAGTAGCCTTGGCGGTTACCAACCGTTTTCTCGACCAGCCGGTTCGGGCGCACGCTTTCTCGGGAACAGTGGAAGTTCTGACTTTATCCCGCAACTCCCTGACGGGGATATCACTTTGCTCAATGCCAAAGCGAGCAAATTTGCAGTCTTCGTTCGCAGGGTCGCGACACGGGTGTTCAGTGAACTGCGTGCAAGTGGTTGGGAAACGCTATCGTCGTCGGATATATCTCGTATGAAAGATTTCAGCACTATCCACGCTGTTCTCTCTCCCGAGGGAAAGCTCCTCTCAGTCCGAGTTGAAGGTCAATCGGGAAGCTCCACCTTTGATCAGGTGCTAAATCGCGCTGTACAAGGGGGCGCTTCGGATCCACACCCTCCAGAGGGAGCCCTTGCTGCAGACGGCAACATCCATTTTATCTTTAAGGCCCGTAGCTGGTCCCAGT
>JAGRAT010000404.1 GCA_020434495.1 Bdellovibrionales bacterium
AAGATCTCTCTTCGCTTCTTGAGAAAATGTCCGTTGATACCTTGCCCTTTCTCCTCGGTGGATATTCGAAGGGAATTACTGCTCTTGAAGGTTGTGGGAAGGAAGTTTTTGGTGAGGCATGGAATGATCCCTGTCTTTACGCCATGCAGCTACAGCTCTTTGCTCGGAATATAAAAGGATCAGGTCTCATTAATGGTCCTGCGCTCGAGGATGTTTTCCGACAGCTCTTTGATGCCGTTAGTAATGGCTCTGCCGAGTAGGTAAGCAAGGGTGCTTTGAAGGTGTTATTAGTGGATCCAGCGCCTGTTCCGAAATGGGCGCAGGAGAAGTTCTTCGAGGCGGGAGAACATCGGGAGTTAACAGAGCTTGAGCATGCAATGCTTGCAGTTGCATTTGACTTGCAACCGACTAGAGCGGGAAATCGAATCCGCTCGCTTGTCGCTTCTGAGTACCTCCCTGAGCAGACTCCGAAACTTAAGCGAGATCTCTTAGATATGCACGAAAGGCTTGTTGAGAAGTTTTCAAGCATGGAGTGCACGAGTTGGTACAATGACGCAAAGATCTCACTTTTAAGGGATCTTGCTCGGGCCTCTGAAAAGGTAGCTGGGGTAACAGACGGAATTCGAGGTACTCGGCAGATACTGCTTGAGGAGGAGATCCCGAATCTTCGGGAGCTGAAGGTCGGGATGCTTTTCCTTGATAGAGAGCGTGAAAAGCTTTTCAAAATTAATGAGATCCGAATTGGCGAACGAGTCGAAGGCACAGTGCTTGGGAGTGTCACCGTTAGTAGTGTTTGGGAAACAAGCCCCGGACGCTTTTCAAATAACGGAGTGAAGATAGCGTTAAACTCTCCGAGATTTCGAGATCTCGTCAGAGAGTGCGAGGAGGTGACTGGCAAACGTAACCCAGGGGAGCCGATGAACAGACTGTTAAAGAGATTGCTCGGTTCAGCTCAAGAGCCGTGATTCGCCTTTGGTTCAAAAATAAATAAATAGTCAGGTGAGACAGAATGAGAGCTAGGAAGGAGGCTCGATTGCTTAGAGACTTTCTTTTAAAAGCAGATCTATCAAAGTATTTAAACTGCTAGAGCTTCTCACTTGAACGATATCAATACTTCCGGCGGGTCTTTCCCTAGTGTACCCGCCTTTTTCTACTTCTCCGTCCTATACTTGCTCTCAGCCCTATTCAGTTTACACCTAAAAATTCATCCCCCAGATCTCCTCTAGTCTTTTATCTCGACCGCAATTATGGCGGTAAAACTTATAGCGGAGTTTGTTCTTCTGGTAGTAGTTCTGGTGATACTCTTCGGCATCATAAAACTCCTTCTGAGGGAGGATCTGAGTGGCAAAGGTTCCTTTTTCTTTTGCTTTCCCCTTGGCCTCCTCTAGTGATTTTTTGGCAAGCGCTCGCTCCTCATCGTTTGCGACAAAGATAACAGACTTGTACTGAGAGCCTTTATCGCAAAACTGCCCCTCGGCATCGAAGGGATCGATATTCCTCCAATAAACCTTCAGGAGATCCTCGTAAGAGACCTTTCTGGAGTCGTAGGTGACCTTCAGCGCTTCGTAGTGTCCGGTCGCCTTCTCTGAGACTTCTAGGTAGGTCGGGTTGACGGTGGTACCGCCAGTGTACCCAGAAATCGTCTCAAGAACGCCCGGGGTCTCGTCAAAGGGGGGTTCCATGCACCAAAAACATCCCCCGGCAAAAATCGCTACTCGAATAGGGGAGAGCGGTTGTTCACTCTCAGTTTGCCCACGTTCTTCTTCTGAATTCGCTTCTTCTGAATTCGCTTCTTCTGAATTCACAGCGTCTGTTTCTGCACTTGCTGCTGCGACCGCCATAGCTTCGGAATCACTGGATGCCTCTTCACTCAATTGTGGAGCAAGCTCTTCAGCGACTACTAATCCCCCGACAACTAGGACGCTACAAACCAAAAAGACGCTCAAAAAAGTTCTTTCTATTCTTTTCATAGGGCTCTCTCCTCGGTCGTCCATCAGCTTCTCTTGTTACACTTTTTTCTGAAGATATCACGCCTCCGTGGAGAGCGCATGCCCGGACCGGTTCGGTTCCCCGTAAGAAGAGCTCATATACTTTGTTATTTTCTGGGCAATTTTCTGAGTAGAGGTCTCCGGTTGCTCCATCAAGTGCTACGCGAACGACGTTCCGGGGAGGGATTGGTACTTCTTGGTCAATGTACGGTGCTGAGCACTCCATGTATCTGCGCCATATCGGAGCCGCGGCACTTCCTCCTCCGAGCCGTACTGGGCGGTTGTCGTCAAACCCAACCCAAACTCCCGTGACCAATCGTTCGGTGAATCCAACAAACCAAGCATCTCTTGCATCCTGGCTTGTTCCTGTTTTACCTGCGGCAAATTTGAGCGGTGGATCTGTCTGCGCTAGCTTGCCTGTGCCACGAGCAACCACCCCACGGAGGATATCTGAGATGATGAATGCTGCGCCTGGATCTGCTACCTGGAGCTCTTGGTATCTCGGTTCAAAGAGGATGTCTCCTCGGGGATCTTCAATCCGTTCAAAGAGTTTTGGGGGAGTATATCGCCCTCCGTTAGCAATAGCTCCATACCCCGCAGTGAGCGAGAGAAGATCTGTCTCGAGGGCACCAAGTGCAAGGGCGAGCACTTTCGGGGGACTCGGATGGACCTGAAATCTCTTGAGTGTTCTCTGGACTGCGTCAATTCCAACCCTTCTCGTTACATGGATCGGTGGAAGATTTAGGGAGTGTTCGAGAGCGTAGCGGAGCGTTACTGGACCACGGAACTTTCTATCAGCATTCGAGGGGGTCCAGCGGCTACCGTTTGGAAGTTTAACAGTAATCGGCTCATCAGGAAGGATTGAGCGAGGAGTCGCAGCTCTATACGAATTCAGATCTGGATCAATTGCGGTGATGTAAATAAAAGGTTTAATGGTGGAGCCTACTGGGCGCTTCGCCTGAACAACGTGATCGTATTGATTCTCCCCGTAATCTCTTCCTCCAACCCATGCGCGAATAAGTCCTGAAACCGGATCAAGCGAGACCAAGCCAGCCTGGAGAGCCTTCTCGCCTTTCCCGGAAAGTCTCGGGTACTGTTTTTCAGTCTCGGCTAGCCCCTTTGAAATAGCCTCCTCTCCACATAGTTGCAGCTCTTTTGAAAATCCTGTGCGTACTACCGCAGAACGTCCACGAAGAGCATCAAGCTGCACTTTAGAATCAAGCTCCTTTTGGAGGACGTTCTCATAGAACGGTGCATATCTCTTTGCAAAGAGTGGAGGGGCAATGTCGAGCGGTA
>JAGRAT010000405.1 GCA_020434495.1 Bdellovibrionales bacterium
ATGCAGACTTGCGCCAATCTTCTGTCGCTGCGTATTTTGGGTTAGATCCGCGTCAGCTCGGTCTCACTGAGGTCATCGGTGGCCAGGCAGAGCTCGATAGAGTTATCTCTCAAAGCGATGTGCCGAATCTTTCCCTCCTGACCTCAGGAATAGAGCCTCCAAATCCTGCTGAAATTTTGGGTTCGCGCCGTATGAATGGCCTCGTGAAGGGACTTCGTGAGAAATACGATTTCGTTTTGATTGATTCTCCTCCGGTATTGGCGGTATCCGACACTTTGATGATTAGCCAACACGTCGATAGTGTTATTTTAGTCGCGAGAAGCCAGAAGACACTTAAGAAGTCAGCGAACGAAGCGAGCCAACGGCTTCGCAGGGTCAACGCAAGACTTGCCGGAGTGGTGCTGAATGACTTTCAAGACCCTGACCTGTACAGAGTGAGCGGCTCGTATTACTACGTCGAAAATCCAAAGGCGGCTAACGGTTAACGTAAAAGCTGTTAACTGGTCCAACGGCTGGCATCTGTCGGCTGGCATCTGTCTAGGGTATCTGCTCGGGATATCTGCCTAGGGGGCGGTTATTCGAGGCCAGCAAGCTTCAGGTAAGCGGCTGTCGTTGCAGGAACCCCATAGCGTTCTTTCATAATGGCCGCTATCTTAGGATTTGGCTCGTCATTCAGTACTTGCTCCATTGCGTCAGCGAGTGCGTTTTTATCGCCAACCGGAACAAGCCGACCATAGTTCCCTTCACCTAAACACTCTCGAGGTCCGCTCGGACAATCGGTGGCAACCACTTTGGTGCCCATCGTCAGAGCTTGAATAAGAACGTTTGGCATTCCCTCGAAGTCTGAGGACAAAACAAAGCAATCCGCTCTCTTTAGATAGGGAAAGGGATTGAGGGCAAAACCTGGAAGCGATATGTCGTCAGCTATGCCGAGCGCATCTGCTTGTTCGATCAATTTTTTTCGAAGTGCTCCTTCTCCGAGTATAATGAGCCGAGCGGGATGCTTTCTTCGAATACTCGTGAAAGCCTTCAGCAAGAGCGAAAAGTTCTTCTGAGGAGTGAGCCGCCCTATCCCAAGATATACTGGAATAGATTTATGCG
Organism: Bdellovibrionales bacterium; assembly: GCA_020434495.1. GTDB lineage: Bacteria > Bdellovibrionota_C > UBA2361 > UBA2361 > RFPC01 > RFPC01. Next base: position 1,102 of record JAGRAT010000405.1, read on the forward strand.
AGAGCCAGGCGTGAGGACAAGCTTCCTGTGCAAGCTCTTCGAAGTGAGGTAAGTACACCGGAGTATGGCAGACCGTCGTTTTGCGGAGTGAGCGCGGGCTAATACGGCCAATTTCATCTCTTACTCCGTTTGAGACTGCAATGATATTGTCGGCAAGGGGATAGAGATACGGAGTGAGCCAGTGAGTTATTTTGCGGGAGAAGCTTGCTTTCGTTTCACTCACCGGCGAGTTTGACTCTCGAACGATGATCCGTGTTCGTTTGGACGATGCCTGAAAAGGTGTGCGAGACAAGAGTCCAGCGAGTATGGAGATGCAGTTCGCGTGTGGAATCGTGGAGTAGAGCGCAAGGGGCTGTTCTCGTTTTAGGTAGCCGACGAGCGCTGGAAGGGATCTCGCTACACGAGGTTGCTGGAAGGAGATGACGCAGACCGCTGGGTCAACGAGGGTTTCAAGTGGTCCGCTTTTTTCAGAGAGCAGTAGATCCACTTTATAGCCAGCTTGAATCGCCCCCTGAGCAAAGAGAATCATGGCGCGCTCCGCTCCGCCGCCTCGCAAGCTCGGAAGAAAAATAGAGATTTTCCTGTCACTGTTCATAGCCGTCAAATATTACTCGTTTCTTGCTTTCGAACAAACTGACTTGTGATGCCGGTTGGGTTTCGTATGATGATTCGTGTGTCGGTTCGAGTTGCACATATCATCACGAGTCTCCACGGAGATGGTGCACAGCGTATGCTTTACCGGGTAGCAGCCGCTGCGCCACTCGCTACCTGCGATTTGCAGCATGTGGTAATCTCGCTAGAAGCGGGCGGCGAGATGAGTCGAGATTTCGAAAAGCGGGGCATTCCCGTGTATGAGCTTGGAATGGCTCGGAGAATGCCGAGCTTGAAGAACATTAAGACCCTTCAGGATATCATGAAAACGGAGCGGCCCTCAATTATCCAGGGCTGGATGTATCACGGAAATGTCGTAGCGTCGCTTTCAAAGCTTTTCCATTCCGACGCAAAGCTGTTCTGGAATATTCGGCGTTGTGTTTATGATCTGAGGGACGACCATTTTTTCACTCGTCAGACCATTCGGTTGAACGCAGCTCTTTCGCGTTTCACAGACCGAATTATTTATTGCGCCCAGCTCGCCGCCGACCAACACGAGCATATAGGTTTTACACCACGCAACCGAGTCGTTATCCCAAACGGATTCAACACGGAGCGTTTCACCCCGCTGCCGGGGGCAAGGTCGAGGCTTTGTGAGCAGTTAAAAATTGATACAGACACGTTGATCGTTGGAAACGTTGGACGTTTTCACCCTCAAAAAGATCATGAAACGTTGCTTCAAGCTTTTGCTCAGGTTAAGGCCCAGTGTCCAAAGGTTCATTTAGTTTGTGTAGGTCGAGAAATGACCTCAGAGAACGCAGTGCTCAGTTCATGGATGCGAACTCTCGGTATTGAGACGAGTGTTTCGTTACTGGGGGTTCGTGCAGACATCCCACAGCTTATGAGTGGATTTGATATCTATTGTTCCAGCTCTGTGAATGAGGGATTTCCTAATGTGCTTGGTGAAGCGATGGCTTGCGGTATTCCTGTCGTTTCCACTGATGTTGGTGCTTCGGGAGAGATGCTTGATGGGCTCTCTCCCGTTGTTCCACGTCGTGACGCAGAAGCGCTCGCGAGGGTTGTGTGCGAAGTTATCGCCATGTCCTCAGAGAAGAGAGCTCTGCTTGGAGAACAAGCGCGGGAAAAGGTACTGAAACACTACTCCCTAGAGCGAGTCGTAGCGATGTACCAAGATCTCTACACCGCCAGCGAAGCCGGAACGAACCAAGAAACGAATCTTCAAGTGTAGTCATCTCTTGCCCGGATACCCAAGCAGCTTTCATCCCACGCTCTCGTCCGATCTCGAAACAAACCAATCGTGAAACACCTGCATTCCATCACGAAACGAAGTTTTTGGATCGTATCCAAGCTTTTCACGCGCTTTGGAAATATCCGCGTTTGTACACTCTACATCGCCTGGTTGCATCGGATGTTGTTCGATAACGAGCTCTTTTCCGGAAACGGCCGCAACTACTTCAAGCATCTCTTTGAGGGAAACGGTTTGAGAGTTTCCGAGATTGAAAATTTCATATCCGAGCGGACGATCAAGGGCCGCAACAAAGCCGTTCGTAAAGTCGCCGAT
>JAGRAT010000406.1 GCA_020434495.1 Bdellovibrionales bacterium
AAACTGCTTCAAATCCAGCGTAATCTGTCTCTGGTGTACGTAAGATTGTAAGCACCGAAGGTATATTATTATGATTGGCGGCCAGTTAATTAGAATCCGGCTTAAGGGTTACGACCACAAGTTGCTTGATGCAGCTGTGGGAGAAATCGTAGCAACAGTGCGCCGGACCGGGGGTCGAGTGGCGGGACCTATCCCACTCCCTACCAGACGAGAGAAGTTCACGGTAAACCGTTCCACCTTTATCGATAAGAAATCACGAGAGCAGTTTGAAATTCGCACCCACAAGCGGTTGCTCGATATTTTAGAACCTACGCAACAGACCATCGATGAGCTTGGAAAGCTCGAGCTTTCTACCGGAATCGATGTTGAGTTGAAGCTACAGTAACGCTTATTCACTACAGTGGTGCTTATTCAAAAGTAGTGTTTGATAACAAAAGTTTTGTGAGATTTCTGCCATGTCGACATTGAGACAGTACAAAGAAGGGTTGATCGGAAAGAAGTTGGGAATGACCCAGGTCTTTAACGAGGACGGAAAAGCTGAGCCAGTTACCGTTATTCAGGCTGGTCCAAATTTCGTAGTTCAGGTGAAGACTGAGGAGAAGGACGGCTACAAGGCCGTTCAACTCGGTTTCGAACCGAAGAAGCAACAGCGCCTCAATAAGGCGGAAACTGGTCATTTTACCAACGCGCAAAAGGGCGGTTTCTATCATTTGAAAGAGATTCGTTGTGATATTGATGCTCTTGGTTGGTCCGAAATCGGGAAAGAACTTACCGTTGGTGAAGTCTTTGAGAAGGGGCAGATCCTTGATGTTCAAGGGGTCACCAAAGGAAAAGGCTTCCAGGGTGTGGTAAGGCGGTTTAAGTCCCGTGGACAACCAGCGAGTCGCGGTACTCATGAGATGTTCCGACATATCGGATCGATCGGATGTCGAAAGTTCCCAGGCCGTGTTTGGAAGAACCAGAAAATGCCAGGACACATGGGGCATAAGCAGGTTACTGCAACGAACCTTAAGGTAGTTGAAGTTATTCCTGAGAAGAACGTTCTTTTGGTTAAGGGTGCGGTGCCAGGTCCAGTTAATGGCTTGGTTGTTATTCGTAAGGCACAGAAGAAATAGATATCCCGAGAGAGAAGCGAGTTAGATATGGAACTTTCAGTATTCGATACAAAAGGTAGTGAGGTGAAGAAGGTCTCTGCTCGAGACGAGGTCTTCGCTGTCGAAGTTAAGCAATCCGTCATTCATGGAATGGTTCGGTGGCAACGAGCGAAACAACGTGCTGGAACTCATGCAACGCTTAACCTTGGCCGGATGGCTGGTGGTGGTCGAAAGCCTTTTAAGCAAAAGGGTCTTGGTCGTGCGCGAGCTGGTTCACGGAATTCGCCTCTATGGGTTGGCGGAGCGGTCAGCTTCGGCCCGCAGCCAAGAGATTATTCTTTTAAGCTTCCTCGAAAGGTTCGACGTCAGGCACTTCTGGGAGTCCTCTCTGATAAGGCTTCTCGAAATGAAGTCACTATCCTTAGTGGATTCGACGTTGAGCAGCCAAAGACAAAGGCGTTTGCTGATATTCTCGGCGCATTAAAGCTTTCAAAGATTGAAGAGGGGCGGAAGCGAGCGAAGAAGGTAGCTTTTCTTTTCGCTGAAGGAGAAGAAGCCGCTGCAATTTCAGCTCGGAATATCTCAACGGTGTCTATCCTTCCAGTTGCTGCTGCGAACGTTTACGACCTCGTTCACGTTGATCACATCCTCTTCAGTGAAAGGGCCTTCGATGAGCTTCAAGATCGGTTGATTGCTCAGATTGAAGGACGGGCTGGTGAAGGTTCGGCGGTAGAGGCGGCGTAATTTTGGGCTGCATAAGTTTTTACTAGAGAGTCAGGTATGGCGAAGAAGAAAAAAGCAGAAGTGAAGAAAAAGAGCTACGAGGTCCTCGTCCGTCCACTTGTAACGGAAAAGACTTCTCTCGTTAGCGAGATGGGTTCCGTGGTTGCTTTCGAAGTTGCCCCTAAGGCTTCTAAAGGCGACATCCGGGAGGCGGTGCAGAGCATTTTTGATGTCGAAGTGCTCGGAGTGAACACTATCAACTGTCGCGGAAAGTTGCGGCGGCGTGGGCGTCAAGTTGGCATGACCCGTAGTTACAAGAAAGCATACGTGACGCTTGGTCCGGGACAAGCAATCGACGTTGTGGAGGGCTTATAAAATGGCACTAAAGAAGTTTAAACCAACAACACCGAGTAGAAGGTACTACACGGTTGCGGATTTCTCTGATATTTCTGCTAAGAAGCCAGAGAAGAGTCTTATTAAGAAGCACGCCAGAACAGGTGGTCGTAACAATCTTGGTCGAGTTACGAACCTAAATAGTGGTGGTGGTCATAAGCGTCGATATCGTCAGATTGACTTCAAGCGAGATAAGCAGGGAATCCCTGCAACCGTAGCTGCAATCGAGTACGATCCGAATCGAACAGCCAGAATCGCCCTCCTGCACTATGCAGATGGGGAGAAGCGATACATCATCGCGCCACTGAAGCTCCAAGTTGGAGCTACCGTTATGAGTGGTGAGAATGCAGAGATTCAGCCTGGAAACAGCTTGCCTTTGAAAAACATCCCAACTGGCCAATCGATCTACAACATCGAACTGAAGCTTGGGCATGGTGGACAGCTTGTGCGTTCGGCTGGGACTTCTGCGCAGCTCGTTGCGAAAGAAGGAAATTACGCACTTGTTAAGTTGCCCTCCGGTGAGATGCGTAAAGTGCTTCTCAATTGTTCAGCGACGATCGGGCAGGTTTCTAACTCAGAGCATCAGAACATCAGCCTTGGTAAGGCCGGTCGTTCTCGTTGGTTGGGTCGGCTCCCACATACTCGAGGTGTTGCGAAGAACCCAGTGGATCATCCGATGGGTGGAGGAGAAGGGAAATCGGCTGGAGGTCGTCACCCTTGTACTCCGAAGGGCAAGCCAACTAAAGGATACAAGACGCGTCACAATAAGCGCACAGATCGTTTTATCGTGAGACGTAGAGGAAAGTAGAGTTAAATTTTCATAAGTTGAGGAAGAGGACCAGATGCCACGTTCATTAAAGAAAGGACCATTTGTTGATGACCACCTTTTGAAGTGGGTTGATAGAGCGAAGAATGGAGCTCATAAAGGACCAATTAAGACCTGGTCGCGTCGTTCGGTAATCATTCCGGATATGATTGGGCTTACATTTGCAGTGCACAACGGCAAGAAATTTATTCCAGTGTTTATCACTGACAATATGGTTGGGCATAAGCTTGGTGA
>JAGRAT010000407.1 GCA_020434495.1 Bdellovibrionales bacterium
CGCGCATTCGAAACCTCATTCACGAGATGGATTTTGATCTCCTGTTCTACTTCTCTTCCGGTTCAACAAACTGGTTAGAAAGACGAGAACGGAATTCGAGAGAGCTCGATCGATTGCTACAGAGCACTCATCCTCTCCTGATCGAGCTTGGCGACTCTCAGTTTTCGAAACGCTTAATTGACGCCATTGCCGAGCATCGAGCTACTGCCGAAGCTCTTCTTGCTCGCAATAAAACAACCCCAATTTCAATTACCGAAGCTCTCCCGGCGCTCCAAAAGCAGGCTCATTTTGAAGAGCTCCTAAACAACATTCCACAAGTTGGATTGAAGAACTTAGAAGCTCTTGAATATCGACGTGGATTAGTCGTGAACAACTCTGTCCTCTCTTTTTTGATACTATTCATGTCAACCGTTGCGGTAAGTACGGTTGCAGCATTACTTCTCTCAAATAGGCTCGCGCAACCTCTCTCTCGACTCGCTGCGAGATGTAAGGACTGGACCCTCGGCTCTCCTTGGACTATCGAGAAATCCTCCAAAATCGCAGAGCTCCAGTCGTTGTATGATCACCTTGAGAAGGCTTCCGAACGGCAAAACTTCCAGTACGAGAAGCTGCAAGAGGCGAATGCCCAGCTCAATGAGTTCTCGAGAATTGTCTCACACGATCTGAAGAATCCAATTTTTACTGTAAGGCACAGTCTGGAGTTGCTCGAGGACGCACTTCCCCCACTTTCGGAGAGAGATGGAGAACTGCTCGCCATTATCAAACGAACACTTACTCGGATGGAAGCGCTAGTGAAGAATCTCCTCGCCTTTGCAAAGCTTGCTGAGTCGTCCCCTCAGTTAGCTCTAGTGGATATGAATCCACTCGTTGAGGAAGTCCTCGAGAATCTTTCGGGAAAGATTCAGTCTGTTGGAGCAACAGTAACGGTGAAAGATCTTCCTTCCGAGATTTCGGCTAACAAACAATTAGTAATGGAAGTCTTAGAAAATCTCGTCTCAAATGCGCTAAAATATGTAGGCTCAAGCCCCCCGGTCATCGAGATATCTGCCGTAAAAAAGAATGATGAATGGATTTTTTCTGTTCAAGACAATGGAGAAGGGATCCCCGCAGAGAGCATTCCTCAGCTCTTTGACGCCTTCTACCGAGCTCCGGGTCATGTCTCCAGAGAAGGACAAGGGCTTGGACTCTCTATTTGCAAGAGAATCATAGAACTCCACGGAGGGCGAATTTCGGTGAGCTCAGTGGTAGGGAAAGGATCTACCTTTTCGTTTTCGATTCCTGCCACATTGATGGAGGCGTCCGCTCACCGAGCAGAGGCTCGGCTCGCCATGTAAGTGTCATCTGTCGTGGCGTAAGACGAAGAGAAAACTAAACACAGAGCGCACAGAGGAACACAGAGGGTACGAACTTTTACGGCTGCTATGTGTTTCCCAGAATCAGGTACCCACTATTCGTATTACTTCCCTACTCCCCGCAAAGCCTACAAATCTTCTCTTCCAACTCATCCGGAATATCTTCCTTGGAACAGAAATCATCCGCTCCAGCTTCCCGCGCTTCGTGTTCAAGCTCGATGCTTTCTCCAGTAACGAGGATTACCGGAAGGACCGCATCTCGCGGAATATAACGGAGTCCTTTTATGTAATTTACGAATCCAATCCCATCCATCTCTGGCATGCGAATGTCAGAGACAACGAGATCAACATAGGTTCGGGAGAGGATATCTATCGATTCCTTCCCATTTGAAGCTCCAAGGGTCTGGTACCCCTTCCGTTCCAGGAACTGTTTCATGAACGAGAGCTGTTCCGGATCATCATCAACAACGAGAATCTTACAGTTGGTAGTCATATGTCCCTCCAAAAGGAAGTATAATGTCATGTTACTCCTGAGCCGGTTGACCCAAAAGGGCTAGCCCCCAGAGTCGGTATAGACCTCAAGCGTTCACCAAGAACAAAGGTGGTACGTGCCATTACTTTTGAGGATCGCCATAGAAAGCTCAACGGGGTACCATTCCCCTCTGAACTGGGGTGCCCTTAAAGCGACATATGGAGAAACGAGAACGATTACAACAGATTGACATCGCATTGGTAGGAGCGCTCCTTGTTACCGCCCTCCCTCTTATCCTCTATGGAAGGCGATTCCTTCGGCTCTTTTGGTTTGCTGATGAGATTGCGCTACTCCATGAATGGAACGAGATTGGGTTCTCAAAATGGGCATTCGCGTCCTTCGCTGAAAATGTTATCCCCGTATACAAAGCCATCTGGGGTGGTGCCGTACTGCTCTCAGGAGGTGATTACGACCTAATGATCCTCACCTTGTGGATTACCCATTTTGGAATAATCGGTCTCTTCTACCAATTGTTACGACAACACAGCCTCGATCGGCTCAGTAGCTTTCTCGCGAGCGCAACGGTTGGGATCGCTTGGGGCAATATCCATTTACTGACAATTTCTTATCATCTTAACGCTGGACTCGCCGCTCTCTTTGCCTTGGCAGCGTTGGTGATAGCAACGAACTCGAAAGACCGCCTTTATGGCCTCCTTGTTTTTTTCATTTACACCGTACTGCTCGCGATCTCCGTCCTTAGTTTTTCGAGAGGAATCGCGTACGCAGCATCATTCTTTTGCTATTGGATCTTACGGGCATGGCTTTCGAAACGGGAAAAGACAGGCAAATACTTGATTTTCGGCGTATTGAGTTGCATTCCGATAGTAATAGCCCTCACCCTCCTATTGACCAACACCGACAGTGCCAACAAGATGCACGCGGGCCTTGAGAAAAATCTCTATCAGCAGTTCCAATACGCTTACACATTCTTCGCGATCAATCCCTGGCATCACGTACTTCAACTTGCTGGCGACACCTGGAACTCTCCCTCTACTCTCATCGTATTCTTCATCGTGAAGATCGTGGTTTACGGGACAGCGATAGCTCTGGTTCCAAGAGAACGAAGCGGGCTGTTTGCGCTCTTTGTAATGTTTCTCGCGTTTGATCTCCTACACTCGCTGATGCTTGGCTACGGTCGCGCAGCGGAAGGACTTGAAACGACAATCGTTCCGCGCTATCAGCGATCCAGCTTGCTCGCCCTGGCACCTGCGCTTGCCTTTGCGTTCGTAACCCTGACGGAGCGGTTTGTTCGAGGAGGAGAGGTAAAAACGGCAACTCGCTCTGTGATCATCACCCTCTGGCTTACCCTTTTGCTTATTCCTTGGTTTGTGAAGTTGAAGCACAAAGTAAAGTGACAAGGACAAGAAGGCAGGG
>JAGRAT010000408.1 GCA_020434495.1 Bdellovibrionales bacterium
TGTGGTGACCCAATATTGGAGGTCATGATGATAACCGTGTTCTTAAAATCAACTGTTCTCCCTTGTGAATCAGTAACACGCCCATCATCAAGAATTTGTAGGAGAACGTTAAAAACATCATTGTGTGCTTTTTCAATTTCATCGAAGAGAACAACGGAGTAAGGCTTACGGCGCACAGCTTCGGTAAGCTGTCCCCCCTCTTCATACCCAACATACCCTGGAGGGGCTCCAATAAGCCTTGAGACCGAAAACTTCTCCATGTACTCGCTCATATCGATACGCACGATGTTCTCAACAGAGTCAAAGAGAGTCTGTGCTAAGGTTTTTGCGAGCTCTGTTTTTCCTACACCAGTGGGGCCAAGAAAAATAAACGATCCAATCGGCCTATCAGGGTCATTGATTCCAGCTCGCGCTCGGAGCACAGCATCTGATACAAGGCTTACAGCTTCGTCTTGACCTATCACTTTCTTATGAAGGATGGACTCAAGCTTAAGAAGCTTCTCTTTTTCCCCCTCAACAAGCTTTGTTACCGGGATTCCACTCCACCGTGAGATAATCTCAGCAATCTCCTGCTCAGTGACATCTTCTCGGAGTAGTTTAGTGTCATCTTTTTGTTCGAGTCGGTTATCTTGCTCTGAGAGTTTCTTTTCAAGCTCCGGGAGTACCCCGTGCTTAAGCTCTGCTGCCTTTTGAAGGTCATACTCACGCTCAGCGATCTCAATCTGACGACGAACAGCTTCTACCTTCTCACGGAGTGACTGTGCCTGTCCGATGCCCGCTTTCTCCTCCTCCCACCGAGTCCGCATCAGCGTTTCACGCTCTTTGAGCTCGGTGAGTTCCTTTCGCAGGCTCGCAAGCCTCTCTTTTGAGGCCTTGTCTTTCTCTTTTTTAAGCGCCGCTTCTTCGATTTCAAGCTGCATCACACGACGGGTAACCTCATCAAGTTCTGCTGGCATAGAATCAATCTCAGTCCGTATCAACGCACACGCTTCGTCAACCAGATCAATTGCTTTATCGGGAAGGAACCTGTCTGATATGTAGCGGTGAGAAAGAGTCGCCGCAGCAACGAGAGCATTATCTTGTATGTGAACACCGTGATGCACCTCGAACCGCTCTTTAATACCCCGCAAGATCGATATCGTGTCTTCTACACCAGGTTGGTCAACAACTATAGGTTGAAAGCGGCGCTCAAGCGCTTTGTCTTTTTCAATATATTGCCTATATTCGTCAAGGGTCGTGGCACCGATACAGTGGAGCTCTCCACGAGCGAGCATAGGTTTGAGGAGGTTGCTTGCATCCATCGCACCATCTGTTTTTCCAGCACCAACGATGGTATGAAGCTCGTCAATAAACAGAATAATCTGGCCATTGGAGTTCTTCACCTCCTGAAGAACGGCCTTAAGTCGCTCTTCAAACTCTCCACGGTACTTGGCACCGGCGATTAACGCACCCATATCGAGAGAGAAAACAATCTTGTTCTTTAATCCCTCAGGAACGTCCCCTCTTACAATTCGCTGCGCAAGCCCTTCCACAATAGCGGTTTTCCCAACGCCCGGTTCTCCAATAAGCACGGGATTGTTCTTAGTTTTTCGGGAAAGGATACGGATGGTTCTACGAATTTCAGAATCCCGCCCGATGACAGGATCCATTTTTCCGGTACGCGCTTGCTCGACTAAGTCTCGGCCATACTTCTGGAGCGCTTCATAGGTATCTTCAGGGTTTGCACTTGTGACTCTTTGGTTTCCTCGAATAGCTGTCAGCGTTTTCAGGAAATCTGCCTTTGTAATGCCGCGATCGCCAAAGAGCTTCTTGATTTTAGAGCTCCCCTCATCAAATAGCGCCAAGCCGATATGTTCAACAGAGATGTAATCGTCTTTTAATCTTCCAGCTTCCTTTTCTGCCGCAGCAAAAATTTTTCCGACTTCAGGGGTGAGAAAAATCTTTCCCGCTTCAGCTCCAGGTCCAGTAACCTTTGGCTTTTGAGAGAGCAAGTTTTCAACGGCAACGGAAAGCTCAGAAGCATCAACATCCATCTTCTCAAAAATTCTTGGGAGAAGCCCCTCAGGCTGATTCAGAAGCGAAAACAGTAAGTGGTCAGCATCTACTTGCTGATGCCCAAGCGAAAGCGCCTTTGACTGCGCATCGGAAAGCGCTTCTTGAGATTTTTGTGTAAGTTTATTGATATCCATAGGTTCTCCAAATCCGGTCTTCCTCTTTTAACCATCCAAGCTCTGATTTACCACCATTGAAATGAGAAGTTAGGGTGATACTCTAGGGTTAAAACTCGAACTATCTTGAAGTGATACGAAGAGTTCTCTTTCCTTATCGCTGAGTTCTTTGGGAACTACTATTTTAAGAACAACGTGAAGGTCTCCCCTCCCTCCTTTTCCGTCTGAATATCCCTTCCCTTTCAATCTGAGTTTCTGACCACTTTGAGATCCTGCTGGAATTTTCAAAGAAACTGTTCCATCGAGAGTATCAAGGGGAATCTCTGTTCCCAGAGCAGCCTCCCACGGCGAAACCTTGAGTTCTGTCCTCAAATTTGCCCCATCAATAGCAAAGTGTGGATGAGGTTGAATGTTCACCTTGAGCAGGAGATCTCCTGCTGCTCCTCCAGCAGATCCAGGAGCTCCCTGGCCCGTGAGACGAATCGTCTTTCCAGATTGAATTCCCGCAGGGATCTTTACCTGATAGCTTTTCTTTTCGGTCGTCTGTGTTCCATCCGCTTTGGTCGAGACCAGGTCAAAAGAGATCTGCTTCTTCGTTCCGTGCAATCCCTCATAGAGGCCAATGGTGACCGTGGTCTCAAGATCTTGCCCCTTTCGACTGGGCTGAGTACGCGCTCCGCCAGCGCCAGCGAAGCCGTGATGAGCACCACTCCCTCTAGCAGCCCCGCCACCCATCATCTGCTCGAAATCTTGAGAGCCGAAGATCGCTTCAAAGAAGTCGCTAAATCCTCCAGCATCTCCTCCACTCGTAAAGGTAAATGCCGATCCACCACCTCCTGGATGCGCTCTTCTTGCACCACCAAACTGAGAACCAAAGATCTCCTCCCAGTTCGGTGGAGGACGAAACTCCTGCCCATTTTTCCAGTTTGCACCGAGAGCATCGTATTGCTTTCGTTTTTCCTCATTTCCGAGGACTTCATAGGCCTCACTGACCTGCTTAAACTTGTCTTCAGCCCCCTCCTCTTTGCTCACATCCGGGTGATACTTCCTTGCGAGCTTCTTATAGACCTTCTTTATCTCCTCT
>JAGRAT010000040.1 GCA_020434495.1 Bdellovibrionales bacterium
CGTTCAGAGGGGAGCTTCGCCTCTTTCCATGCTTCCTCCAATACCTCAAATCGAAATACTTCCGCATCTAGTCCATCGGGCAAAGTTGGACGAAGGTTATTTGCTGCATAATCAAATTCCCCATCGTGAAAATACTCAACTAACTGATCAACCACTTGCGGGTCGAGTAATGGGCAATCCGCTGTCACTCGAATAATCTCGTTTGCCCCGACTTCCTTAGCGATCTGATAGTACCGATCGAGCACGTCACTTGAAGATCCTCGATAGCATGCAATTCCATATTCCCTACAAACGTCCACGATGACCTGATCCCCGGGTTCTGTAGTGGTGGCAACGATCACCTGATCAAGACCCTTAACACGCTGAACGCGCTCAAGTTGCTGAATGAGCATCGGCTTCCCTTGCAGAGGAAGTAAGACTTTTCCGGGTAATCTCGAAGACCCCATTCGGGCCTGAACAATTGCAGCGATCATAGGTTGGGGTTTCCCTCTGGGTAGCTCTCTCCCAGTTTAGATGACCGCTAAATCCACAGAGATTCCTCGATTCGAGGCCGAGAAAAGCCAACTCGACCGGCCCCGTCCAGAGCTTATATTCCCGGTGACATAGGCCCAGTTCTAACCAAAGCCTCCAATGCTTGCGGGACTTCGGGCAGGGTACGTACTGTAATATCGGGAGCAGCGCCCTCGGATACAACCGATTCGGCGAAGGGACCACTCGTAATTCGGATGGTTTTCACACCACACTTCTTGGCACCTGGGAAATCGATCTCCGGATTATCCCCGATATAAACCATTTCATGTCCTTCAACTCCAAATTCTTCTAAAAGGAAGAGGAATGGCTTTGGGCTTGGCTTGCGATCTTCGGGGACAGGACAGTGGACGCAATCGAAGAACTGCTCAATACCAAGAATTTTCAATTTTCGCTCGGTAATAGGAAGCGTACCGTTGGTAAGCAGAGCTATCCGATACTTCTTTTTAACTTCTTTCAGTACATCAAACGCACCGGGATAGAGAACGAGCGAAGGAATATAATTCCGGTATATCTCGACACTTCGTTGAATAAGGCTTGCATAATCTTCACTGCCTGCGATTCCTAACTCACAGAAAGCATCGTCAAATATTTTTCTGTACGTATAAGTCTTTTCTTCTAAAATTCGCTTCAAGGCGAGGAATGCCTTCTCCTCATCAATCGCATGAGCGTCATTTAGGATTCTTGCGACTTCCCGAAATACCCCCAACCAATAGGGGGTATCATCATAAAGCGTATAATCGAGGTCAAAAACTATTACCTGAACCATAAATGAAGCAAATACCTTCGGTGATGTCTCAATTTGCCGAATTGAGTCGAACTGTTCATTTCCGAGGAGCTTAACTTAGCATTTTTCTTCCGGAAACTCGTAATACTCCTGATAATATCGAATCATTCGCATGCCATTATGGATGCTGACAGGAGGTATTTCTTCACCAAGCGCAAGCTTCACTCCGAAATAAAGCAAGTTGGCCCCAGCGGCGCGGCACGCGGCTATGGTAGCCGCAATACGCGGATTTAGCTCATAGGGATACAATATCCCATCGCTCCCGCGTTTAAATTGAATATTAATGTTATAGTGCAAGTCGAGTTCTCTACAGATCGTTGAAACCGCCTCGACGACTTCCTCATTGCAATCAACTCTGGCGACCAAGGATCTTCCGGGCTCCGACACATCTCTTGTTTTCGGAACAATGATTAATGCCTCTCCCTGATCCACGAGAGAATCAACGCTATACTCAATTCCGGGGAGATACTCCATTACTACTATTGAAGGAAATACATCTCCCTCTGAAAGCCCTGCACACATATCCTCGAAGGTAATATCCTGATTCCCCAGCTTTCCGAGAAGAATCTTTTGCTTGCTCAATCCCGGACGAATAATCCTCACTCCGCGACTGCCCCCACCACGACGAGGTTTGGCAACCACTGGATTCTCTGGATACCCGAGGTCGTGACAAGCCTCTTCAAATTCCTCCGGATTAGCTGGAACATGAAACTTTGGCGTCGGCAGTCCCTTTTTTTGTAATAAACGAAAAAACGACGCTTTATCATCGACGCTAACGAGCAAGTCGCTATCGTTCAGAGCTAACTGGGTGCCTCGCTCTAAAAATTCTTGTTTATATTCACTCAAGAAAAATTCTGCGTCATTAGCAACCAAAACCACATCGACTCGTTCCTCTTCGCAAATCGAAAGTAGAATCTGCACATACCCCGGATCATTTGCTCTTGGGACCTTCCGGAAGCAATCCACCATGCGAGAGCCGTAGCCGAACTCACTCGCATCAACTCCGACAATTCGGACTGAACGCTCATCAATATCTCTAAGACAGGAGATCTGACCAGGACTAATTATCCCGTTACAACAAGTGATGAGAACGCAAATATCTCGCATTATCTCATACCCTGAATATCAGAGTACTGTTGGATAGGAATGTCGACCACACTTACCCCGCGGTGCTCAATAGCAGCCCGAAGATTCGCCCGCAGATCTTTTACTGTTTCCAAACGGAAGCCTTTTGCTCCATATGCCTCTGCGATCTTCGCATAGTGAGTATTGTGAAGAAACTGCGCTGCGTAGGTCTTTTTCACTTGCCGCAATTGTCGATCTTTCACCATCCCATATCCGCCATCATTGAAAATCAAAATGGTGATGGGAAGGCGATGTTCAACTGCAGTAGCAAGTTCTTGAAGATTCATTTGAAAACCTCCATCACCCGTCACTGCCACCACGTTTTGATCCGGCAACACTAATTGTGCAGCGATCGCGGCCGGAAGCGAAAAGCCCATAGAGGATAACCCATTCGAGAAGATGGTTTTGTTTGGAGCCTCTGCCGGGTAATACATACCGACATATTGTTTATGGAGTCCGACATCCGACACCACCACATCGTCTCGCCCTAACAATTCACCGACCACTTTGAGTACATAAGCAGGATGCGCTGGGAACATCTCCTCCACTTCACTCGTCACGAGCGGAGTCTTTATTCTCATTGCCTCAATATCAGCGGCATCTTTTCTTACCGGATCGAGGCGAGTCGTAAGACTCTCCAGCACATCTCGAATCGGCGCACGAACCTCTACGGTAGGAACGAATCCATCCGGTGGAGACGTTTCATCCACTGTAGCGGTAGCACGAGCCCCCTCCCACATTATCGGCTCAACCCCCTCGATTCTGTCATATCCAAGTAATATCACGAGATCCTGATTTCCCAGATTCTCTCGCGCTTTGGTTGAATGGCGACTCAAAATACCGCAATTCAACGCATGGCCTTCCGGGATTACCCCTTTTGCTAAAAAAGACGTGTAGGCCGGTATATTGTATTTTTCAAGAAAAGCCACGAGATGCGCACTGGCATTTGCCCGCACAACACCCGGCCCAGCAATTGCGGTAACCTTATTTGAGTTCTTGATGAGGTCATACATTTCACGCAATTGGACTTCGTAATTAAACGTCAATTCCTGGTGGCTACTGACGGTTCGGTATCCAGAGGCGTCTTCATCAAGAACATCGATCGGAAGGGTAACATGGACCGGTCCCGGCTTTTCCCGTTTAGCAATCCGAATAGCGCTACTAATATCGGCGTTCATGTCGCGAGCGCGCTTCACGATGAAGGTTGCCTTCGTGACCTCTTCAAACACCCGCTTGAGATTAATGTACTGATGGGAATCAAATGTCAGTTGCGGCCGAGCGAGCTGCCCGCTCAGCGCTAATACTGCGGAGCGGTCCTGATGCGCATTCGCTACCCCAGTCAACATATTCGTTGCGCCAGGGCCCAGCGTTGAAAAGCAAACCCCAAGTTTTCCGGTTAAACGGTGATAGACATCAGCCATAAACGCACCGGATTGTTCGTGACGAACATTGAAAAATTGAATGCGAGAATCCTTGAGAGCCGCAAACAATGTATTTTCAATGTCACCGGGAACACCGAAAATGTATTCGACTCCATGCTCTTCAAGCGTTCGGACTAGAAGTTCGGCACCTATCATCATTCTCCTCGGTCATTAGCGCCCGTTAATGCCTTCTCAATGAGGATGGGAACGAGATCCCTCCATCTACATAGATGATTCCTCGGGGATGGTCGATGGAAGAAATCTGACCTTCGTTTTTAAGGGTATAAGACCTCATCAACAAACTCAATAAAGATAAGTAGTTACAGAGTCGATTTCTCCACATGGACTACTCAAGTGGTGCACGTGGCGGTCCCAAACGACAAGAAACGGAATGTGCAATGAAACACAGGATTGAAGGCCCAAAGCCTCCCTCGCTATTGTTGCGGAGACATCGCTATGTCTTGCATCGAAATTGTATATGGCAGCACCGCGAATCCTCTCCTTTGCCCCTTTTGGGTTATTTCGAGTACATCACCAACTCGACGCTGTAGTGGGCACCTCTCTACGCTTGCGAGGAGCTGAATTTGCTCTCGTCGGATGCGACGGAATCTACAAAAATTGCGACGTTCTTGCGCATTCTGGTGACAATTGGGAAAGAGATTGCGCTGCATGTACGAATGCTGGCCGGCAGTTTTTTGGGCAATTTCAAATTCCGACCTTCCAGCTGAGACAGTGCTTGCAACTTAGCGATTGGGAAGAGGCGCGACAGTGGGCAAGCACGATAGCGGAAAGCGATTATCAGAACGCAAGTTTTCAAGGATATCCGATCGGAGATTGGGTGATCTCCTCAATTTTTAGCCTTTTTCGGATTACTCACGATGGATTATCCGATCCGGAAGTTATCAAAGTTTTCCACCAGTACCTCATCAACGGATTTGTTACCATTCGAGCAATGACTCGGATTATCCAGCAATACCAGCCCACAGGTATGTTGGTATTTAATGGTCGATATGCTCCTTATAGAATCGCATTGGAACTAGGAAAACTTGTTAACATACCGGTGGTCACACACGAACGAGGCTACGCGGATGACACTTTTTTCCTATTCGAGAATTACAGTGCAATTCAAAATCAACCTACACGTGACTGCTATCAATATTGGAAGGATATCCCGCTAAAGGAGACGGAGTTACAGCGCGTGAGCGATTATATGAATAATCGCGAAGCGGGCAGGGATTCGAACTTCACCCCGTTTGTAACCTATACCACAGAATATGATGAAGCTCGGTATCGGCTTAGAATACCGGACGGGAAACGTATATTCGTCGTTTTTACCTCTAGTGAATACGAAGTCGCTTATTGCGATGATTTTAAAACCCCCCTCCCTCAATTAGAGGTAATACAAAGACTGATCGATGTTTTCCGAGATCGGGATGATTATCTGGTAATCCGACATCATCCTTACCTCGCGGGAAATCCAAGTTCTCAGCCTGATCGAATTTTCCTAAATAAAGTATTCCGTGATAGCGCATCACTGCCGCACAACGTCAGGCTTATTATGCCATCCGAGGAGATGAGTAGTTATGCACTCTTCTGGATAGCTGACGGGGCGATCTCATTTTTTAGCTCGACGGGATTAGAGGGACTGTTTCGAGGATTGCCAATGGCGTGTTTCGAGCAATCTCGATTCAGAGACGGAATTCCTTTTCACCTGAAAGACTTCTCGCCCGATGGCCTCTCTACACTCGTTGATACTCTGCTTGATTACCGCGCGCAGTTTGGAGTTCATGATCTGCAGCGACTCTTTCGATTCCAGTATGCAGTTATCGGAAGGTTGTCTCTGAAATTTAAGTCTTTTGGATTTAAAGACACCTTCGATTTCGATCTTCGATTTCAAAGCACTGACCAGCTCTTACCTGGGCACGATGAAATCTTGGATCGACTGTGCAATCACTTCTTACTTGGCTCTTCGCTGCACTCTACACCTACTAGCGCCGATCGAGACATCGACGCCAGCGGAGAATCCCAGACTCTTTCGAATCAGCTCCAGGCGATTCGTCAATTTCGAACCGACCTCGATCTGCGGGCGCAACGTTTTCGCAGTACTCGGATAGAACCCAAACTTTGTGTCATTCCGATCCAATCAACCTCTATCGCTACCTCTCCGTCTTTCGATTGGATCCAACACTCTCGCCATAAGAACATCTCATTCACAGAGGGAACTCCCTCTTCTTATGACCAGTACTCTGACCTCCTTTCGAAGCTTAAGAAAGTCGTCGAAAAATGCTCGGACGAATATTGCGTCATCGCCGACTCTCGAGTTTCCTATACTGAGTGTTTTGCCTCCCATGGGATAGATACTCTCATGGAAGAGAAACATAGAGAGTTATCCGGCGTTTGTTTTGGGATGTGGTTCGTAGATAATCAACAAGAGATTATAACAGGACTGTTTTCGAAACGATCACCTGGGACCTCATTCGAGCTGGCCAAGGCTCATTACCCACCAGGACTCGAAATGCCGATCTTACTTTCCCGAGTCCTGTTCCGAACGAGCCGGCTATTGGATCTCCTCAATAGCCTTCAGTCCTACCCTCAGGATAATGAATCGCTCACTAGAGGGCTGTTCGATATACTCAACTCAGGCCAGTTCTTTTGTACCGTAGCTCAATCAGTCGTTGTTCGGTCCTAGGCCTAAACTCTGTAGTCATTTTGACCCCTTACGCGTCACCGTCAGATACCATCTCGGATGTACCCTCAATAGTTTCGAGAAGCGAATTCTGTGCTGCATCTCCTCGAAATAATTGATCATCTTAAAAGAGTTACTCTGCGCCTTTTGGGAGAGATGAATGATCGCAGCTATTGTGCAGGCTCGTATGAGTTCGAGCCGACTGCCGGGTAAAATTCTAAAGCCACTGCTTGGCGAGGCGATGATGATCCGCCAACTTGAACGGATCCGACGCTCTCAAAGAATACAGTCTGTCATCATCGCTACAAGCATTGACGCTTCTGATGATATCGTCGCAGCCAAATGCGAAGGACATGGATACGTCTGTTATCGAGGCTCACTCGACGATGTGCTCGATCGGTACTATCAAGCTGCCAAACTTTCGAAGGCCGATCATATTGTTCGGCTAACCGCAGACTGTCCCCTCACAGATCCTGAAAAAATAGATGAGCTTATCCAATTTTATCTCGAAGGAAATTACGATTACGCGGCAAATAATTTCGTGCATACCTTGCCA
Organism: Bdellovibrionales bacterium; assembly: GCA_020434495.1. Taxonomy (GTDB): domain Bacteria; phylum Bdellovibrionota_C; class UBA2361; order UBA2361; family RFPC01; genus RFPC01. Next base: position 7,104 of record JAGRAT010000040.1, read on the forward strand.
CACGGTCTAGATGCGGAAGTATTTCGATTTGAGGTATTGGAGGAAGCATGGAAAGAGGCGAAGCTCCCCTCTGAACGAGAGCACGTTACTCCGTTCATTCGCGGAAACGAAAAGCGATATCGAATTGGATCTCTTGTATCAGATCTTTCCGTCCCATTCCTTCGCTGGACTGTTGACGAGCCGGAGGATCTTGAGCTGGTACAGCAGGTCTACAGCGCCTTGTATCCTCGAAATCCGGAGTTTTCAACAACAGAAATTCTCGAGTTTCTAGACGAATTTCCCGACCTCAAGATCATCAACCAACGCTTTACCCGCGATGCTGGATTGCAGAAGTCGTATCGACAGGACGAGTTGAGCGAGAGGTACAAGCGAACGAACGAGTTGTTTAAGGCAGCGAGCGGAGTGATTCCGTTAGGGAGTCAGACGTTTAGTAAGAGCAAGACGCAGTTTCCAGTGGGAGCGTCACCGCTATTCATTGAGCGTGGTAGTGGGAGTCGGGTATGGGACGTTGATGGGAACGAGTACATTGATGTGATGAGCAGTCTTGGGGCGATAAACCTTGGCTACAACGATGCGGATGTATTGAAGCGGGTGAAGGAGCAATTGGAGCACGGGACGATATTCTCTCTTGCGCATCCTCTGGAGGTTTCAGTCGCAAAGAAGCTCATCGAGGTTGTTCCTTGTGCAGAGATGGTGCGATTTGGGAAGAACGGGTCAGACGTTACCACCGGAGCGATTCGACTTGCGCGAGCGTACACGGGTCGGGAGCACGTGGTCACATGCGGGTACCACGGATGGCATGATTGGTACATAGGAACAACGCCACGGAACCTGGGAGTTCCTGAGTCGACTCGTCAACTCACGCACGCGCTTCAGTACAATGATGTAGACGCGCTGAAAGCGGTTTTCTTTGATTATCCGAACGAAGTGGCATGCGTCATCATGGAGCCAATGACCCGAGAGGAGCCGAGAGATGGTTACCTTGAGTCGGTGAAAGGGCTATGCGAAGAGAACGGTGCGCTACTGATTTTTGACGAGATGATAATGGGGTTTCGGCACGCAGTTGCTGGGGGGCAAGAACTTTTCGGTGTTACACCTGACCTTGCGACGTACGGCAAGGGGATTGCGAATGGATACCCGTTGTCCGCTCTGGTTGGGAGAGCGGAGGTGATGTCTTTACTGGAAGAGATTTTCTTCTCTTTTACCTTTGGAGGGGAAACCCTGTCACTGGCTGCAGCAGAGGTCACCATTGAGAAGGTAAAAGAGCATGACGTTCCAGGGCATATTCGGAAGCATGGAGAGGCGATTATTGCAGGGGTGCGGGAACTCGCTCAGGAGTGCGAAGTGGAAGATATTGTCGCTATCTCCGGACCGGCAGCGTGGAGCTTTCTGGATTTTAAAGAGGTGAACGGTGTGAGCTCGTGGGAACTCCTCACCCTGTTCTTACAAGAAACCTTAGCTCGAGGAATTCTCACTAGAGGGGTGCATACTCTCTCATACGCACACAACGAAGATGATGTTCAACACATTCTCAACGTCTACCGGGAAGTCTTCCCTATACTCAAGCGCGCTGCTCATCAAAAACAAATTAAATCCCTCCTCCTCTCTAAACCTCTACAACCCCTTTTTAAAATTCGGTGAGGAATGACAAAGCTCGGTCTAGGAACGGTACAGCTCGGGCTTCCATACGCTGGCCAAGCGGATGCTCTGGTAATGGAACTCGAGGAAGCAATGGGAATTCTCGATCGAGCAATTCAACTAAACATTCAGTTCTTCGATACGGCCGTCATTTATGGAGAAAGCGAGTCTCGAATTGGTGAATTCTTTAGCCGCCATCCCGACTCGAAAGTCGAGGTGTCGTCAAAGTTGCCCCGTTTTCCTCGTGAGATATGGGACAAGGAGTCCGTATTACGCGAACAAGCGAAACAATATCTTCGAGAAAGCTTACATCGAACTCGGCAGAGCGAGTTTCAATTGCTTCAACTTCACGAAAGTGATGTTGCCTTTTTAGAAAGCCCAGCAGTGGGGCAAGTAATGCGCTCTCTGCTTGTTGACGAACCTATTAGCTCACTTGGTGTTTCCGTTTATTCTGTAGAGGAAGCACTGTGCGCCCTCGATCAAGATTGGGTCTCGGCGCTACAGATTCCGGTAAGTATACTTGATCAGCGATTTCTCTCCGTAGAACTTTTACAGGCCTGTAGGGAGCGAAAGTGTCGTCTCATCGGCCGTTCGCTTTTCCTGCAGGGCGTATTAGTGAACGATGCTCGACTTCCAAACGTACTAAGAACGGACGAGCTGCTTCGTATTCGCCATGATCTTGAACAGGTCGCAAATGGCATCCCGTTATCAGTTCTCTCCCTCCAGTTTGCCTTCCATAACTTGTCGTCTATCTTAGATGTCGCGCTCATTGGAGTTCAGAGTCAGCAAGAACTCGAGCAGAATTGGAATGTTCTCCAACAACTGCAAGAACCGATACCAACGGAAATGGTTGAAAAGTTTTGGAGTATCGGGGAACAAGCAGAAAAGCTAAAGTTACTCGACCCACGACAATGGTCGCATGCAAACAACTCTCGGTGAAGAATGGGACAGAGTAAGATTTTTGTCGAAGAGGAAGCGAACAGATATTTTGAGCGAAATCACTTTAAGCGCACCTTCGTAATAGATTACCTCATTTCGCAACTTCCGAGACGCTCGCTATCACATTTCGATGTGGCAGAGTTCGGCATTGGAGGAGGTCAAAACTTAATGCTCCTCAAAAACTATGCCCGCAGTTGTCATGGGTACGATGCATCGAGCGATGGCATCGCTTGCTTTGAGAAATTCGCTCAGAGCAGTCCCGAACGAGAACTGTATTACGCCAAGCAGGTTAACCTCTGTGAAGCGTTTACCACACCTATACAGTACGATCTCATTCTCTATGGATTTTTTGCTTATTATGTAACCGACGACGAACTTGCCAAAGTAAAACTAAACCTCTTACAAGCTCTCAAACCAACTGGCCTATTATTCGTCTACGATTTCTTGAGTCGTGAATACACCGTCCGGCCGGACAGCCGAAATCCGTCGCTACAGGTTTATAAACGTCCCTTTTCTTTCTGGACTTCTCATCTCGCCGAATTCGACCTTCTTGACTTCCGACTCTTCGATAACGACAAGATTATCGAATACAAATATCGAGACGAGCAGAGCACTATTGATGTGGATGTTCCAGAAGATGATTCTCAATGGAACTTTGGAGCACTTTTTCGCCGCCGCCTTTCCAACAACCCAAAATAGGGGTGCCGATTGTTTTCCTTTCTACACGGACAAGTTAGGAAATTGCACGGATGAGAGAAAACGCCTCTGCATACTGCGCGCCGATGTTCGACCCCCTCCAGAGCGCGAGCGCTCTGATAGATTCCGGAGCCCGAGGATGTGGCCTCCCCCTTCTTTCGGACCGATAACTCTCCATAGCTTGGACCTTTCGCTCAACGTCCTGTTCCTCAACCTCTATGTAAAAATTCGGAGTGAACTTCTGCCCCATTCCGGCTTGATACTCTGTTGACGACGGAACCTCAAAGCTCAGAAAAGTCTTTACGCCCTCATTCGGCACCGGACGAGCGGTGGTAAGCGCAGCCCGATAAGTTATCCCGTGATCGATATTGAGATCATTTTCAAAGTGAGTGATCAGCAAGTCTGGATTAAACTGTTTCTTACGCTCATCAATTGCTTTGACGACATCCAACAAAGGTACAGAGTCGAACCGATTATCCGGGAAATCGAGCACTTCTACAGACTCAGCTCCTACGACTTCGGCGGCTCGCTCTGCATCAGCTATCAAGCGAGAGAGCTCTTCTTGAACTTCATTTCGATTTCGCTCCTGTTGCCGAGAGGTAATCCCCTCACCGAGGATCAGAAAGCGCACAGCAACACCTTGCCTCGCTAATCGAGACACCGTAGCGCCACAGCCAAGAACTTCATCATCTGGATGAGAGGCAACCACCAGCACACGATCGTAGGGCAAACTCTTCGTCATCTTCGATCCTTTCGTATTACGATAATATCACGTCACCCTTTTACGCCAAGCACGGATCGAATACCCGCGACCACTCGAGAAACATCTTGCGCCTCCATTTGAGGATAAAGCGGGATACTGAGGCACTGCTCATAATACGTTTCCGCTGCCGGAAAGCTCACGTCGCTTTCATCAAAATGGCTTCGATAATAGGGTTGAAAGTGCACTGGAATGTAGTGAACCTGCGTACCAATACCCAATTCTCGCAATTCTTCCATAACTACTCCTCGACTCTTTCCAAAGAATTGGAAGTCAACGAGCACTACGCAAAGATGAAACGCTGAATATCCCTGGCCTTGTTCTCCTAAAAGAGATAGACCACTAATACCGTTCAGTTGCTCAGCGTAGGCCGCCACTAAGCTGCGTCGCTTCTCAGCAAACCTTTCAACCTTCGCAAGCTGCGAAGAGGCGAGCGCAGCTTGAAAGTCGGTAAGCCTATAATTGTACCCGAGGGATACCATTTCATAGTACCAAGGATTCACTCTATCCGGTGAATGATCATCGAACGCCTGGGATTGAATCTGGAATTGCTCAGGCTTTCTCACAATTCCGTGGGATCTCGCCTGGAGCAACCGTTCATACAGCATCTCATCGTTAGTGGTAATCGCTCCGCCCTCTCCGCACGTAATATTTTTCACTGGATGAAATGAGAAAGTCGTAAGGTCACTATAGCAGCATGAACCAACGAGAGAACCTTCGGCATAGCGGCTACCCAGCGCATGCGAGGCATCTTCAATTATAGCGATCCCCTTTTTGCGAGCTATCGCTGAAATTTGATTCATTTCACATGGCTGGCCTGCAAAATGCACCGGAATCACAACTCCAGGAGAATCAAGGTTCATGCGATCCTCTAGCAAATCTGGATCAACGTTCCCTGATTTACTCTCGATGTCACAGAATCCAACCCGATGACTTTCGAAAAGCAGAGCATTTGACGAAGCGACGAATGTGTTGGGTGAAGTGATCCCGAGGCTTCCCTTCGGCAGGCGTAAAGCCATAACGGCACAATGTAGGGCAGCAGTTCCATTACAAACTGCTACAGCGAATCGGGCGCCTACTTTAGCTGCAAGCTCCTTTTCGAAGGCCTCTACCGCCGGGCCTGTGGTGAGATACTCGCCCTTAAGCGCCTTAAGCACCGCCTGAATATCATCATCCTCAATACACTGGCGGGAGTAAGGAAGAAAAGAATTCATATCATTCAATTACCTGATCTGACCTACATCATACTGAATCATTCGATGAATCTCTGAAAGCAGCTGTTTCCCTCCCAAATGATCCGGATCCTCTACCAAAAGAGTAGAAACCGTCTGAAGCGCCTGAATCGGTTGCCCCAGTTTCGCCTCAACAATTGCCTTAGCGAGCATCATCGAAGGAAGAGTGATTGGAAGAGTAACTATCTGAGTCAACTTATCCAGAGCTTCCTCTTGATGATTCTCATTCAAGAGCTTTGCAATGTGCTCAATAGCATCCTTGGCCTCTGCATTCTCTCTCGCATCTCGCTTGAAAGCACGCAAAATGGATTCGGGTAGTCTGTCTGCCAAGAAACCCGCTTGAACCTCCGCGGCATCGATTTTTTGCTCTGTTACCTGCTGATCGATGCTGAAGTCACATAAGTTTCCGACGCCTCCCTCTTCCCTCGCTTTCAGGTATGGGAGATATGTCTGTTTCACCCAACTCTGCAATTGCTCTTTCGTCATCCACCAGTCGTTCGTCTCACTCGAGTAAGAGAACCCTTCTTTACATCTCTTTCCGCTCTTTAAATCGGCAAATCGATTATCTAAAAAATCTATTTGCGGCAAAATTACAAAGTATTTTTCGAGCTCAACGGTGTTGATGGCGTCTTCGACCGAAATCATCTGCTCATGAAGCTTCTCTCCCGGTCTAATGCCGGTGAACTCAAGCTCTGCTTGAGGAGCAATGGCATGCGCCATATCGGTTACCTTCATCGATGGAATCTTCTTCACGAAAACCTCGCCTCCCCTTGCACTCTGAAGTGCGGTCCATACCATCCAAACCGCTTCGTCCAGACTGATCATGAAACGGGTCATTCTATTGTCGGTTATCGGCAATTTTCCCGTTCGGGCGAGCGACATAAAGAACGGAAGGACAGAACCTCTTGACCCCATCACATTTCCGTAACGAACAACAGAAAAACGCGTATCTTGCGGACCTACATACGAATTACCCGACACAAAAAGCTTATCAGAGCAAAGTTTAGTGGCACCGTATAGGTTAATCGGGTTACAGGCTTTGTCGGTGCTCAGCGCTACCACACTTTTTACTTTGGCGTCGATCGCGCAATTGATAACATTAATTGCTCCATCGATATTGGTTCTGATGCACTCAATAGGATTGTACTCTGCGCTGGGGACAATCTTCAATGCGGCGGCATGCACAATATAATCGATTCCTTGACAGGCCCTATGTAATCGCTCCTTATCTCGGACATCGCCAATAAAATATCGGATGCGTCGATCTTGAAATCGCTTGGCCATCTCCCATTGCTTCATTTCGTCTCGAGAGAATACTACGATCTTACTTGGAGACCAACGAGCAAGAGTTTTTTCGATAAAGAGCTGACCGAAAGATCCGGTTCCCCCGGTTACGAGTATTTTTTTGTTATCCAACATACACGAGCTATCAATTTGAAATTTCCTGCTACCCCTTCCACCTCACAAAACTGGAGAGGACCCTACTAGTATTAGGATGAGGAAATGAGACAAAGAGCTGCGACTTAACGCATACTCTTCGACTACATTTTCTCCATTTATTTCAGCATCTTACCCAGCAATTTACTCAAGTTCTCTTAAGGGGGCCGGAAACCGCGTCGAGAGGACCCCCGAAAACATCAAAACTAAGGGGTGTAAAGACCGGCGCATTTCAGAAAGGATGGTAACAAAACTATCTTGCCGCTCCCTGATTGAGGAATCACTTAGTGCAGACACTTCTATCACTCTTGTCGTTTTCAGATTGGATTCATAATTGCCCCCACAAGCTATCGCACAAGATCGTTTCTGAGTGGAGTTCTTTTGTTGATGGGTTCGAAATACTGCTTTCTTGGCCAGAGCTAATAGAATTCTCTGAGAGAGTTCGAAATACCGAGATTGAGATACCAGGTGAGTGCGCCTCATTAACAAATGAAGCCATGAGGACGATTTTGGACAGTTCGGCGTTTTCAATTCATGTGCATGACTTAAAGGAACTTTCTGTCGAAAAGAGAAGCCAAGCTCTGACGGCAATTAACGGCCTCACAGATCGCTTTTCCCATCTCACTCTCGTTTTTCATGCAGATGAAGCACCTCAAATTTTGCTAGACCAAATTGTCCCAAACTTGACTTCTCCAAGACGTTGCACGATAGAGAATATGTGCCCTCAGAAACGAGAGCTCATTTCTCTAAGTGAAGTTGCAGCTTTTTTGGACCGATATCCGGAACTGTCCCTCACGTTCGATATCTGTCATTGGCTGGAGGCAAACTCGCAAGAGACCTCGCTTAAGGAAGTATCTGACTTCATGGCATCTTATGGAAATCGGGTTCGTTCAATTCATGTTTCCGTGCCGACTAGCGCCTACTCGGGCTACAAGAAAGAGAACTTCACTCGACACCATTTGCTCACTCGGTCCGATTTCCCATTCCACGAAGTGTTCAGACTTGTTCTAAGCTCTGCATCTGCGGACGTGCGATGCGTATCCGAAGGATATTTCCCAGTTAGCTTTGGAAATTTGGTCGAAGAAGAGATTGATTACCTTAAACAAGTTGTTCGTGAGATTCAGAGCCAGGCCCAGTTATCATAAGCAACTAAGGGTGCTCCCTGACGCTTCGAGCATGAAGGTTTTTCGTGGGAGTGCCTGTGTGAGCATGGATTTCCCTGTTGTGAAAGAGTTTTCCTGCAGCCGGAACGCTCCCGGTATGGTCAGGGAGGTGAACGGACGATCAGTCCGAGAGGAACCGAAGGTTCCTGGGCACAAGCGCCGAGCGGAGATGATATGGACCCTACCGGGATCGAACCGGTGACCTCAACACTGCCAGTGTTGCGCTCTCCCAGCTGAGCTAAGGGCCCGCAATAGTACTTTCAAAACCAAAATTATCACTACACCGAGAGCTCATCCAGCGCTCCCATCGAATTGGCGACGAAGCTAAATAGTCTATAATCCGGCCATTTAGCTAACAACGCAGCACCAAACCGGAAGAACTATAGCTTGCTTGGATCAATTTTCCAACTCTTTGGAATGTCGACCGATTTCTACCTTTGCTACAGTGACAAAATGACCCAGATCGGTTCCAAGCCGTTTGCAAACCTAAGCCTACCTGAGACCTTGCCGCAGCATATGGCGGCGTACGCGAAGCTTGTCGGCTTTATCCCAGCGAATCCGATGTCCTGCAAGGTGGTGGAACTTGGCTGCTCTCGCGGAGGTAATCTGCTACCGATAGCCGCCTTTAATCCGAACTGCCAGTGTATCGGTGTTGATACCGTTGATGCAGAGGTGGCTGAGGCGAACGCTCATGTAAAGGCAGCCGAACTCAACAATGTTTCTTTCCGTTCTACCGATCTCAAATCCTTCAAAGAAGACAATATCGACTACCTCATCTGTCACGGGGTGTACTCTTGGGTGGATGAAGAGACGAGACGATCCATTTGCCGTATTGCTCGTGAGTGCCTCTCACCACAAGGACTCGTGTACTTAAGTTTTGATACCAATCCTGGTTGGCATCTAAAGGGACTCGTTCGGGACATTTTGCAATTTGGTAAGGGACTCTATCCAAAGATAGATCCCAGTGGGAGTTCTCCGTTAGGCGGTGCAAAAAAAGTCATCGGGTGGTTAGAGCAGGGATTCAAAGCGAAATCGGAATCGCCGTATACCTTGTCTATGCTTAGGGAGTTTCAGATCCTTGCTAGTATTGATGCGCCAACCATCGAGAAAGAGTATCTGGAAGGAAATCATAACGCGTTTTATCTCTCAGATTTCATTAGGACTACCACAGAAGCAGGACTGTCATTCTTGGGAGATATGCGAAGCTTTATCCGGAATTTTCGGATTTTACCACCTGAAGTACA
>JAGRAT010000409.1 GCA_020434495.1 Bdellovibrionales bacterium
CTACCTTTATGCGCTTTCTCGCCAAGAATTACGATCTACTTTTTTGGATGCTCCTCTCTAGCATCGCTTGGATAATTCATTTTCCGGGATTCTTCAGCGTCGACTCGAGTGTGCAGATGAATCAAGCGGTGAGCGGGGAGTATACTGTTTGGCATCCACCAGTGATGAGTTTTACCTGGAGATACCTGAATCAGCTTATCGCTGGTCCTGATGGGATGTTTCTCATTCAATATTTTGCTTACATATTTGCCCTTCTTTTCGTGGTTCGAGCCTCAAAGTGCTCAGCTCTCTACCGCTCCTTATTGCTCATAGTATGTTTTCTCTTTCCTCCATTCTTTATTCAATTCAATATGATCTGGAAGGATTCACAGCACGCAGCAGTATTTCTTCTTGCGACCTCGCTCCTCATATACGCAGAAAAGTTTCGGATTCTATTAATTCCAGCATTGGCGCTTCTCTTTTACGGAGTAAGCATTCGACATAACGCTATTGTCGCCTTTGTCCCAATTTCTTTTTGGGTCTCGTTGATGGTAATCCGCGTAGATGGACTAAAGAAGCATGAGAAGATCTTGAAAGTTCTCCTTGCATCAATACTGCAGATCGCACTGATGAGTATTGGATCGAGATATCTCACGTCATTGCTCGTCACGTCACAGTATCCGAACCCTCTGCATGCAGTATTTTTGTATGATCTTAAGGCGATCTCTCTTCGAGTTGAGAAACCTCTTCTGCCGGATTATTTGCTGGAAACCGAGAAGTATCCTGATGTGGGATCTATTAGGACTACTTTTGAACCTCGTTGGGTGAACTCTGATCATAGTGATTTACCAGGGAATGAAGAGCAGGCAGAAGAGCTTAAAGATCGCTGGGTTTCAGTTTTAATGGATTATCCACTGTCGTATTTGAAGGCGAGATGGGGGATGTACTCAGAACTCCTCGGACTAGCGCGAGAGAATGTTTGTGAACCATTTTTTCCGCACCACTTTGCGGTAGAAGATACTTTGCAGAGCACCTTAAGAAGAAGCACGTTTTCCTTTCTTGATGCCATTCAAAACTCACTTCTATTCCGAGGCTGGTTTTACGTGCTGCTCCTTGGCTTTATTTGCCTTCTCTCCTTTTATTTCTCCGGGCTTAGCGCTGGGTTTTTCGTTGCTATCAGCGGCTTCTTGTATGCGACGACATATTTCTCCTTTACCCATAGCTGCTCATTTCGATATTTTTACTGGCCGATATGCGCCTTTCTCTTTGCTTCCTGCTATTTGATAAATGCGCTGGTAAAGCCAGCTCTTCATTCAGAGCTAAAATAGAGTTTGCCTATTACTCATGTACATTCCAAATTAAGGCTGGCCAATTTAGGGACCAATTTCGGGGAGCATAGATATGAGAAAAGGCGACTGAATCGTGATTGGTGCGACTTTCCCCGGGGACCCCTCGTGAGTAGCAGGCGCGGATAGGCTTTTCACGGAATCAATTTGAAAGCATATCTGTAAGATGAATAAGCGCTTTTGCTTGGTTAACCTCAATGCAACTATGCGCTAGTTCTACTACTGCTAAGCGTACATCCTTAGCTATTTGAGTCGAGATTAGAAAATTCGGATCTCCAGCCAGTTCTGATGCCAACCTGTAGGTGTCAATCAGTCTCTTCTCCCGTTGCTCCTCAAACTGCGCCGTTCGGGAGTATTCGTGAAGAGGGCTGTCTGGATTGTTCAGAGCTCTATTATCTGCCACCACCTTTACCAATAGGTTCTGGAGCCTTTTCACAGGGTCAAGTGAAATGCCAACTGTAATTCGCGAGACACCCATGTCAGCAGAAGTAAGGCTGTCATCGCCGGCGGGGCCTTGATTTCGGTCAGCGGGGTCTTGACTTTGGTTTGTCATGGTTACTTGCTTAATTAATCGCTGAATTGCGAGTTTTAGTTAAGAAAATGTAAAATATTTATGTGTGTAACATAATCACCTGTGCCATAAATTTCAGAAAAAATGAGATATTGTAAATTTTCAATGCGTTACAAGTATTTTGAGACTGTTAAGGAGGTGATTTATCGGTTGGCTTTTGGTTCTCGGTGCAGACTAGGATCAAAATGCCCAGTTCTTCTTGTCGCATCAACACCGCTTAAGCATTGCTCCAAGAGGACTAGGGGATGTGCAAATTCCCGTATGCTTCTCACACCTTAAACTATAATAAATTTATACTGACTAGAGTTTACCAGTAAGAGTCCTGGTAGCATAACGAGATGGAGCTCTTCAGCAGGACTTCCGTTAGTTCCGAGGGGAGGCTCCGATGAAAGAGATTGACGAAGTAGATTTATGAAGGACTGAAGAATATGCCGATTCATGATCAAAACTTAACACCGAGCACGCCAGAGCCAGATCCCAAAGCAAGCAAATTGCCCGATCGAGAAGCTCTCGCCAGAGCCGCGAATGCTGAAATTCACGAAATTGCAGAAAAGTTGACCACTCATTTACACGCTGAAATGGCTACTCTCATCAAGGGGGATCCGCGTGAGACCTTCTGGAAGCTTAGTGTAAATCCAGCAAGTCTTCCCGAAGGTCTGAGAAACCGTGAAGCCCTACAGGAAGCCTGCGCTAAAGTGGTAGCAGATTACAATGAAAACCAACAATACGATGCTTCACTGCATGGCGGTGGTTTGGCTGCCGGCGTTACGGCATCCCCTGCGTTCCTAGAGGGCCTTAAGAATATGATGGAAATCCGTGTCTCTGTAGCAGGCAAGCACCCCGGTATGCACCAAAGGATAAGGGGTCTTGGATAAAGATGAAATTCGGAACGGGCAAACTTGAAATGCTCACCGCACACTAACTTTCCATTGAGTCTTTCCTGCGGAGCCTTACCGGTCGAAACCTTCGTCTCCTAACGCCGGTATGCTTTAAATAGATGCGGTCTGCGTACAACGTCCACGTCCAGGTATTCCAGGCACATGCTCGTGCACCCCTAAGTGTACTTTGTACGAGGGACCATTTATGAGACCACTTCGAGCAATTGTTATTGTTTATTCGAGGCTTCAGGAAGGCAGGACAGCGATATCAACAGCAGCGATGTTAACAGCAGTGCTGGCAACGATTGCTAAGATCTAAGCTCCGACAGCCCTTTGTAGTGGCTGATTGTTTGCCTCTTCCCGTATGGCCTCTTCGTAGGCTTCAAGGTCGGCTTGACTCATCTGGATGGAGAAGAGCTTGCTGAGATATGCCCGACCGGAGTCTGCCAAAATACAAACCGCAATATCTCCTTT
>JAGRAT010000410.1 GCA_020434495.1 Bdellovibrionales bacterium
GAGAGTGAACACTTGAGAGTGGTCGACTCAGCAAGTTCCAGAATCTGCTGAGTCGGCTGCTCTCTTGTGGAGTGAATTCATCTGATTTGTGTGGCGGATCTTTACCCCCCGTCAGCAATCTGTGAAAAGCCGAAAGGGAAAATTGGCAATGCCCAATCAGACCATTCAGTTCGTTCCGCCCAACATGCGCATCGGCACCAAGTCGGCGTCGATGCTTCCCCTGCTCGGATGCCTCGCTCGCTTCGAGGAGGTGGTCGGCGAGAACCCCGTCTGGCGGGCGGCGAACGACATGCAGACGAGGTTTCTCGCTGAGGTCTTCGCCACTGGCCGCGCCGATGTCGACGCCATGCCGGAACACCAACTCCGCAGCATCGCTTCGAAGTCGGTCGAGGTGATCAACGCCTTCCTCGCGGAGCAGGGTTTCGACATCCGGCTCGAGGAGTTCCAGGACGAGAACAGCGTTGGCCTGGCCAGCGTTCTTCGCGTCCCGGTCAAGTGGAAGGACCCCGGCAGGAAGATCCCCCTCGGGACTCCGGAAGGGAACTTCCCTGGCGTCTCGATGAAGCGTGGGGTGTTGGTGCTGAACGGAAGCAACTACCCCAACCCGATCCTTCAGCTGGCGACGGAAAGTGGGGAATCGGTCTTCATGACCATCGCCACCGAACCGTTGGAAGGTCTGGATCTTCTCGCACGCATTCGCGCGCTAGGGGAGCTCACGACCAACTACGACTTCAAGGGCGCGGAGTTCCCGATGATCGATCTCAACCAACAGGTCGAGATCTCGTGGATGGAAGGCCTCTGGATTCCTGCCGAGAACCCCCTCCAGCAGTGGTTCATCCGGCAAGCGGTTCAGCAGAACAAGTTCCGCATGAACCACCTGGGCGCCATCACCGAGTCGGCCGCTGCCATGGAAGGTGCCCTCAGATCCATCAGCATTCCGAAGCCGCCGTGCCGTATCGATCGACCGTTCTTCCTCTGGAAGACGAAGCCGGGCATCACCCAGCCGATCTTCACGGCCTACCTCGAGCCTGACTGCTGGAAGGACCCGGGCGACCTCCCCCTCTGACGGCAACCACTCTCTTCTCCGCAGGGCACGCTCTCGCGTAGCTCCTGCGGTAGTCGATTGATCGGTTTCCTCTACAGAGAAACGGTTCGGAATTGAAACTCCCTAAGAGTTTCCGCCCTAGCTGTCTGCGTTATGATGGCCCCCTTTCTCTCTTTTCGATATTCAGAACCAACTGGCGCGCCCTAATTCTCACCAACCGATAGATTGAACTCTCCTACTCGCTTTGTCCCGACCGATCCTAAGATCACGAGGATTGGAGCTGATAACAGTCGGTTTAAATTCTTTCTTACAAACCGGCCGAATCACAAAAAGATATCTGAAAACCCAAAGATGACAAAATTGATTCGATATAATCGCGGCAGAATTTTTAACAATTGTTCGAATAGGTTCAACAAAAGGCTCAGTCCTGTTTGAGTAAAAAAACTCGACTCTGTATAGCTTAAAATACTTTTATAGGCTGCCAACTCAGGTTCTGGTGCAAAACGAACGAGGCCACATGAGAAGCTATCAATCTCCACTCAAATCATCTGCAGCGATTGCTACCCTGGCATTTCTTGCACCACTCTCCTCAAGTTGTACAGATGAGCACTCTCCTCGACTCCCTCGCATTCCAACCGAGCCTGCGTGGACCACATTGACTCAAGACTACAATGGTCGGAAGCAACAATTTGAAGCTCTCTTGGCAGGCACAGTCCCCCTAGATCTTTCCAACAATGAAGTTCTTTTAGAGGCATTAGATACTTTGGTTCAATTACATCGCCGAGCAAACACTCTTCGAAACCATGTTTCTCTAGATTCCATGCTGAATTCAGAAGGGCTGCCCTCTTTAGATGCAAAGAGAACAGATTATGCGTATGGTCAATTCCATTTACTTACCGCAGACTCTCAAAGGTTCATAGAAAACACCCCCTATTTTGTTTTGCGCTTGGCAAAGTCGGTCAAGGAGCTTCATTCAACCGATACTCTGACCGGTCCAACGAATATCGAGCACTATCAAGATTGTGCCATACACCTTTGGGCACATATGACGGAAGGTGTGCCTCTCTGGAGGCCATCGATTCTTGAAAAACAACTCTCCCTGCCAGAAGGGAGAACTGCTCCGAACCGACCTCGAACACCAGAGGAGTTGTCAGTTCCATTTGAATCGCTTCTTTATAACCAACTCGGCGGAAGTAGGCTCTATCGCGATCTCTCGGTCGAGATTGACCCCTCGTCTCCCGGTGAAGGACTTGCGTACAATGAAATTGCGCCTACAGTAAGCTGGTTTCTTTCCGAAGTTGCGTCGCATGGCAAAGCACTTGAAAAGTGCATGGCTGGTTTTACGATAGCTAAAGACGAAGGAGTATCCTTCTCAGAGTCAGAACTTGCTGTGGTGAAAGCGTGGATATGGGAAAATCTAAAAAGTGCTGATCTTGTAAGGTTAGCTCAAATCAAAGGCAATCCCCATGATGCCGTTGCTTATATCTTTGAATGCTTCAGTTTTCTGGTGAAGGAATCACGACATCCGAGCACTCCAGCTCTTCTGAAGGTAACTGAAATGCTTGGTGCGCCACTACTGGATTCGGAGCTGCGATTCTTTGATACGGCTCCACCCTATACTCATCCGCTCACCGGCAACCCGGTCCCTGGTGGGCAGCCATACTATGTGATGGCTGAACAGGTACTCCAAATTATGCAAGAAGCGGAAATTATCAAGAACTAATGATTGTTGACTCCCTTGAAGTTTTATTTCAAATAAATTCAATAATGTAGGGTAGTTACAGTTCGATTCGCCTCCCAATCTCCCACTAGGACAGCCCCTGGCCAATTTTCCGCATAACACCACGTGAGGGCCGACGAGTAAGAAGCATTTATTGCGAACAGTGGTAGTGAAATAGAAGATGAGCGATCCAGTAGTATCCAATGCGAGGCGCTCGCCGGCAGATCCGACCGAGTCGAGTTCCCAACATACGACCATTCATACACAGATGTTCGAAGCTGTTCGCTCCGAACTTATGGCTCGTTCAACCGTGGCGGCCGAACGACTGCTCATCAGCGCAGAACTGCATGAACGTGCCGATGCGCTTCCAGGATTTCGAGAGGGGCTTCAACAGAAACTGTTACATGGGGATATTGCGGAAGAGTCAGGTCCTCTTGTAGTTGAGCGATACTTCGCGGCCTTCACAAGGT
>JAGRAT010000411.1:0-526 GCA_020434495.1 Bdellovibrionales bacterium
GGTACTGTGCATTTTCGTTGAAGATTTTTACCCGCTCACGAATTGCAAGGGCGGTAGCAATGGTTTGCTCCTCGTGGTCATCCATCTGCACCGGTGCTCCCCAAAGGGCGAAAACGGCATCTCCAATGAACTTAATAAGAGTTCCACGAGTATTAAAAATCTCATCCATAACTTCCGTGAAGTAGGCGTTGAGCATATGGACTACTTCTTCTGCCTTCATCGATTCGCTAATTTTTGTGAAGTCGGCTATGTCGGTGAAGAGAGCAGTGTCGTTAATCGTTTGTCCACCAAGGTTTAACGCATCTGGATTCTGTGAAACTTCTCGTGCCATCTCTGGGCTTAAGTAATACGAGAACGCTTGCTCTGTCTGCTTTTGTTTTTTGCGCGCTGCTAGGTAGGAGAAGATAGTACTAAAGAGGTAAATTGTCGGAGCGATGATGCCAACAAGGGTAATTCCGGGTATGAAAACGCGACTGTGGGCAAATGCGTAGTAAGAGCCAAATGCCCAACCAGATATGAGAAAGAT
>JAGRAT010000411.1:559-3213 GCA_020434495.1 Bdellovibrionales bacterium
AATGCCTGGAGGAAGGAGGAACATGAGCATAGCGAGGGTAAATACACTAGCTCCGTATGTAAGGGCTTCCCGCTCAAAAGGGAAGCGCTCAATCCACTGCTTGTGGATCAGGTTTAGGGCAGCAGTGGCGTGAATCTCGACACCAAAAGTATCTCCACGCTCAGGGAATGGAGTCCTGAAGGCATCCTTTTGCGCAGGGCCTAAAGCTGTCTGGAGTGCAAGACCAACGTAAATGACCTTATCCGTGAATTCTGCATCTGGGACCCACTCCTCATCTAACGCATCAAAATACGGAACGGTCTTAACGGTTCGCGAAGGGCCGTAAAACCAGATGAGATCGTTATCATCTGGAAGCAAACTCCCTTCCGGGAGGTTGGCCCCTGCTGCAGCCAAGCTCCGGTAATCTCTGTTCCGTTCGTCATCGTGAATTGTTCTTGCAAATCTTCTTAGGAATCTTCCGTCTGTTCTCTTCTTTACGCTTGCGAGCTCAGCAACCGTTTTTTGAAATGGGGCGTACGGAAGAAAGATCTTCTCTTTATCGGTTTCGACATCCATTTGCACCGCTGCTTCTGTCTGCGCTTCGTCGGTGATTTGAATTACCTCGACACCGATCGCAGTTGGTAGCAGTCCAAAAGCCTCAGCGAGCTCCATATCAGCCTCTTCGCTGTCGCTAGGGCCACCGAAGATCACATCGAATACCACCTTTCTCGCACCGGCCTTTGCTAGCCTCCGTAGCAGCTGTGCATGAAGGGTTCTCGGCCATGGTTTGTTCATGGGAACTTCGAGGTTGTCGTAGCTCTCCTCATCGAGGGCGATGACGATCACATCTTCCGGGGCTTTTTCTGGCTTTCGAAGTGAGAACCAGAGGTCGAGGCCGGAATACTCGAGCTCTTGAAACCAGAGGGTGTTATAGAGCCAGACGCTAAACAGGGCGATGAGGCTGGCTGCCAGTAGTCGCGAGAGGATAAACCGCATCAGAAGTTAACGGAAAAATCCGCAAGAAACCCGAGTCCGCTTGGCGGATCGGTAAACCGACTTCTTGAAGCGAAGTTGAACGATTCATCGAGCAGGTTCACTAGCTGTAGTCGAGCCTGTCCATGTCGCTTTGGAAACCGATATCCAACTCCAGCATTCACCACCCAAAAATCCTCGGTTCCATTCTCGAATCCGGGAAGGTTTATGCGATGTTGATTGTACCAGTCGATATCAGTGAGCGCGAACCAACGGTGTGGTGAAAAGTACCGCGCCCCCATTCGAACTCGGTCAATATCATTTTGCTCATCAGCATCGAGTGATTCGATACTATCCCGCCGATATTCGAGTAACGAGGTCCACTGATCCGTGAGCACTCCGTAGAGGTAGTACCGGATGAGGTTTTCTCTCTCGCGGTCCGGGCCGACCTCTTTGCGAAGTGAGTAGGTGTCCGTGAGGTTTGTAGCATCGGTTGTGAAATCTGTCACAACGAAGATGTCATCACGATCAAGGTCACGGTAGGTATACTCGATCC
Organism: Bdellovibrionales bacterium; assembly: GCA_020434495.1. GTDB lineage: Bacteria > Bdellovibrionota_C > UBA2361 > UBA2361 > RFPC01 > RFPC01. The sequence continues at coordinate 2,067 of JAGRAT010000411.1, forward strand.
CAGTGTAAAAATTCTTCGGGAGTTTGTAGTCAACCCCAATGCCGTACGTTTCAGAGCGGACACCAGGAAGATCCCCAAGAAGCTGTACAAAGCTCCCCACAACTGTAGGTTCTATGGTTCCGATGTCATTAATACTCGAGGCGCCGAGATTTCTGAAATAGGCACCACGAACAGTCAGGTGATCTGTTGGAGTAATGGTTACCCCGAACTTAGGAGAGAATCTTGTTTTCTCATCTTCACCAGAGAGGTAGGGGGCGATAACGGTGAACGCTGGAAGCTCAACTTTACGATAGCTGAAGCCACTGGTGACGATAAGCCAGTCCGCAAGGTAATTGGTGAGGTATGAGTACGCTGAAACGGTATTTGTGTTGTACGTTCCTCTTGAGTCTCGAGATCTCGTAATCCCATCGAAGTATCCAGCTGAGTCACCGAGGATGAGGCTGTCTTCATCTCCCTCTCCATCGGCGTAGACATATTCAACCCCACTTACGAGAGAGCCCCAATCTTGGCGGTGAATGACCTGAATATTTCCCCTTACCGTATCGATGTCCTCATCGGTGTTCTGATTGAGATCGATCTCAAATTCAGGGAAGAGAACGCTATCGGAGCCGAGGATCACGTTTTGTGTTGCGGCGTCGATAAAGAGGGGAGTTTTTGTCTCGACATCTCTCCCGAAGTACTCGAATCGAGAGATGAGCTCTGTCGATTCACTCAAGCGGTGATAGGAGCCTATGGCCCCGGTAACATCGAGCCGTTCAAACTCATCTTCAGTCACTTCATCATCAAACGAATTGAGCTCTCCTTCGACAATAAAGCGGTTATCAACGTTTGGTTGATACTGTAGAGCGATGCGGGAGTTGTGTTCGCGGAGATTTCCAGGGCCGAGGGAGCGGTGCCCATACGTCGCGAGATATCCTACTTTGCCCTCGACCCCAGCCTGGAGGACGCTTCCTTGATAATCATCATCAACGTTTGTCCCGGTGAAGTTCACTTTCGTTCGATGACTTGGACGATCAAAGAGCGCTGCATAATCGTTTGCGGATGGCTCAGAGCTAAATCCATTAAAGGATTGGAACGAGTTGAAGCTCAACGGAGAGAGAAGCTCAGAGATCAGTCGCTGAGAGAACTGAGCATCAGCGAAATAATC
>JAGRAT010000412.1 GCA_020434495.1 Bdellovibrionales bacterium
TATCCAGAAAAGCCAATGGTCGCAACAAGTAGTAATATGCCCAAAGTGGCATATGTCGGGACAGGAGGAATCTGTTCAAGCGCAGGTGACTTCTGTCCACCGAACATACTTTTCCAAATGCCATCTCTGTGGCGAAGGGAGTGAAGCACTACTCCTGCGATATGAAGCAAAACCACAATTAAAAAACCGTTCGCCAACAGTTCATGTACCTCTTTAAGATCATGTCCTCCTTCGCCATTGCTCATCAGATATCCGGTCACCCCTAGTCCCAGGGCAAAGAGCATCATCATTATCGCGGCCCAACTAGATGCCGGGTTATGTCCAATCCATGTGCGGCTCATCCCGGTGAGCACCCCTTTGAAGTACTCCAAAAGTTCTCTTGGGTTCAGTGAGAAGCCGCTAAAGCGAGCGTACTTCGTTCCGATAATCCCCCAAACGAGCCGGAAGATGACCAGAAGAAAAAGCACTATCCCTGCGAGCATATGGTAGGAGAAAAGAGAGGAATCATCGTCTACGCTGTTTCCAATCGCGAAAGCCACGACGAAGAGAAATGCAAATAGCCAGTGAAAGACTCTGGTGGGGAGGTCGTAGACACGTGATTCGTTCATGGTGTTCTCCTTATCGGACCGGTAGATTTCAGGTCGCAGGAGGAGAATAACGATGAGAGAGTTTTAGAATCTATTGACCAAATGGCCTAAGTTCATAGAAAGACTGGTATTGGACAAATGTCGTACGGTGATTTTTTGACTGATTACGTCAAAAATTGAGAATCTCTTACTTCATTCAACTTTAGATTTGTTTGAGTTATGGCAGGTAGTCATCAAGAGAGGCATTTCGCAGAACGCATCGGGTGGCTGAGGGCCGCTGTGCTTGGGGCAAACGATGGGATTGTCTCGACAGCGAGTCTTTTGACCGGTGTGGCCGCCGCAAATGCCGCGAGGAGCGACATTCTCATCTCGGGACTGGCGGGACTTGTGGCTGGTGCGATGTCCATGGCAGCCGGGGAATATGTTTCCGTAAGCTCCCAATCTGATACCGAGCAAGCTGACCTCGCACGAGAGAAGAAGGAATTAGAAACTGACCCTGAATTTGAGTTAGAAGAGCTTGCTGGCATTTATATCGAGCGTGGTTTGACGGTTGAGCTTGCCACGGAAGTGGCAAAACAACTTACCGCACACGACGCACTTGGAGCACATGCCCGAGATGAGCTTGGTTTAACTGAGATTCACACCGCTCGTCCAGTTCAGGCAGCGCTTTCTTCTGCGCTCACTTTCGCGGTCGGAGCGGCACTTCCACTGGTTGTCGCTTGGTTTTCTCCTGAAAAATCAATTATCTCTCTCGTTACTGTGAGTTCTCTCGCTTTTCTGGCTCTCCTTGGTGGACTCGCGGCCAAGGCTGGTGGGTCAGGAATTCTTAGAGGAACTCTTCGGGTAACCATCTGGGGGGCGCTGGCAATGGCAGCTACCGCCTTGGTCGGCTATCTCTTTGGAGCGGTGGTCTAAGGGGGGGGGCGGTGAGACTGGTGACGAAGCAGGAGTGGGGATAGCTACTATTTGCGTTAGAATCCATTCAAGTGCTACATTAGCCCGCACAAATGTAAGACTTCCATCAGAACAGGTCCCTGTTCGTTGCTGGGTCCCCGGTTGAAATCGCGACACTCTCGGCTCGTTTCTTTCGGTTTACGGTTGTAGTCGATAATCGAGAGGCAATGTAATTTGAGTCCGACAAATGTGATCGGACGCATTAAGGAAAGAAAATGAGCAAAGGAAAAGTAAAGTGGTTCAACGCAGAGAAGGGTTTTGGATTTATTGAGCAAGAGAACGGAGATGATCTCTTTGTTCATATCAATGAAGTGAACGGCGACTCCCTGAAGGAAGGTGATCAGGTAGAATTTGAAGTTGGACAGGGTCGAAAAGGACCATGTGCAACTGAAGTTACAGTTTGCCAGTAACCTTCGCGTTATATCCTTAGAAAATTCGAAACCGAAAATACGAAACTTGGAAAGGCTGAAAACTTGGAGCCTTCCCATCGTTGCGCCATGTCGTTGTTTCATGATTAGGCCGTTGTGCCTTGTAAAGGAATTCTATGTCGTTTACTCCCTTTGGTTTGAATCCAAAGCTATTAGATAATGTTTCAGCTCTTAGTTACCGAGAGCCCACTCCAATTCAAATGCAGGCAATTCCTACCGTGATGGCAGGAAAGGATGTTATCGGACTCGCGCAGACCGGTACCGGTAAGACTGCTGCGTTTTTGTTGCCAATTATTCACTCTCTCTTGGAGTCGAAGAATTCACGGGCTCCTCGTGCGCTCGTTATCGCTCCAACTCGTGAACTCGTCGCCCAAATATTTGATTCGTTTAAGGATCTCAGCAAGGGGACTACGCTACGAGCAGTGATGATCATCGGAGGAGCGTCTATGAACGCTCAGCTTCGAGCCTTGAAGAAGGGAGTCGATGTTGTAATCGCCTGTCCTGGTCGTTTGCTCGACCATCTTGAGCGAAAAACCATCGATTGTTCAGGGCTACAAACCGTAGTCCTTGACGAAGCTGACCATATGTTTGATATGGGGTTTCTCCCTGTTATCAGGAAGATTAAGAAGTATTTCCCGAAACAGCGGCAAACTCTCCTTTTTACGGCAACCATGCCTGAAGAAGTGAGTCATTTGACTTCAGAACTTGTTACCGATCCGATTACGGTGAGAGTCGGAAAAGAAACCGGGCTCGCTGTTACTGTTTCGCACAGCATGTATTCCGTCGGTGACAATCAGAAGAAACCTCTTCTTCTCTCTGTTTTGAGTGGGCTGGATAAGGGGAGTGCTATCGTTTTTACTCGGACGAAGCGGCGAGCGAAGGGTATCGGAGAGTTCTTAAAGGAGTCTGGGGTAAAGGCGATATCGCTACAAGGAAATCTCTCTCAAAATCGACGGAGAGATGCAATTGAAGGATTTCGCTCCGGAAAATACAGAGTTCTTGTGGCTACTGATATCGCGGCTCGTGGTATCGATGTATCGTCGGTTTCCTGCGTGCTGAACTTCGACATGCCGGATACTGTTGAAGCGTATACTCATCGTACCGGTCGAACAGGACGAGCTGAGCGGCTTGGAGACGCCCTGTCTTTTACTACTCACTTGGATAGGCAGATTGTTCGACGGATACAGTCTGAGCTAAAGCTCA
>JAGRAT010000413.1 GCA_020434495.1 Bdellovibrionales bacterium
GTCGGTGTAGGCGTGGCCGTAGGAGTAGGAGTTGGTGTGCTCGTTGGCGTAGGAGTTGGTGTCGCCGTTGGAGTAGGTGTCGGAGTCGGTGTCGCTGTTGGAGTTGGGGTACTTGTTGGAGTCGGTGTAGGGGTGGCCGTAGGAGTTGGAGTGCTCGTTGGCGTAGGAGATGGTGTCGCCGTTGGAGTCGGAGTACTTGTCGGAGTAGGCGTTGCTGTTGGAGTAGGTGTCGCCGTTGGAGTAGGTGTCGGAGTCGGCGTCGCTGTTGGGGTCGGAGTAGCTGTTGGTGTAGGAGTAGCGGTCGGCGTCGCTGTTGGAGTCGGGGTACTTGTAGGAGTCGGTGTAGGCGTGGCCGTAGGTGTGGGAGTCGGTGTGCTCGTAGGAGTAGGGGTCGGATTGCAGCCACATCCCGGACCACTAATAGAGGCAGAATACGCATTCCTTCCGGCTTTTACTCCATAGAGGATAGTTCCAAGAGGAACGTTTCCACTATAAGTCAACTTGTAGATCTGAGTTGAGTTCTCGGGAACTCCAAAATCAAATTTAATTCCACAGACCCCAGTAGTTGGATCGCAATTAAATTCAATATCGCGGTTTGGGTAATATCCGGCGAGTTTTAGCGCCGGTTGGCACTGCTGAAGTTCGAGAACAAAATGGCTAAGAGCTGGAGGCGATACGCTAGTCGCTGAATACTTGAAGGTAGTTGTATTCTTCGTCGGATTATAGGTACGGGAGATAAACTGAACGTTGACCTCTGCAAGAGCTAATGAAGTGGAGAAAAGCAGAAGGAGGATTTGAATGGCTAGGGATTGGAAGCTCACAGTTTTCATGTAAAGGCCTATGTAAAACCGGTGAAAAATAAAGGCGCTCACTCCGAGACGGTGTTATGATGTAGCCACCGCTATATGTGACTCAGGGAATCTCGCTTTTTTGCTTCCTTTTTATGTCGTTATAAGAAGAGTCCGTACGAAAAATACTTAGAGGTTTCGCAAAAGCTTAGAAGTTCCCTCAGTGAAGTCCTCAGCTTTAAATGCCTCGTCGTTTTGAAGAGCCTCGTAGAGCTTATCCACCTCAGCCTTGTATTGTCGACTTAGGCTCTCTGAACTTGCGAGTATGCTCGACATTCCCATGAGGATCTGCTCTGCCTCTTCGTACCGGAAGTATGGAAGAGTTCCAAAGCGTACCATTTGGGCATAGAGCTTTTTTAGGTTGGCATCGTTGTATTCAAGGTTCATAGCGGCGCTCGTCGCCTTCGTGTCTAAGAGCTTCTTGATGGCGGTGACATCATCAACTACGCCATTTTTGTAATCCTCGTGCAGATTCGCCATGAGCGACTCAATCTCTGAAGCAGTCTTGGAATCGACAGCTTTAAGGGCCTCTTTGGCAATAATAAGAGAGGAGAGATTCAGATGAAGTTCTCCCACCCGAGAGCCGTACCTCCGCTTTTTCCATTGATCTTCTGTGAGGCTATGGTGGCAGGAGCCGCAGGTGAATAGGGTGAGTTCCGGCCACGTTCCATCCTTCGAACGTTTCGGGGATAGAAGAGTAGCCATTCTTTCTGATGCAAGAATGATCTGTCCCACAAGCCATGCCTTCGCAGAGATGTACTCTCCTTTTCTTTTAATGTAGTCGTCGTCGTGTTTCCAGTGGTAGGGCTGGGTAATGCTAAAGGTGTCCAGCTCAAAGGTGAGGCGTGGGTGGCCGGCCCCTATGAGTTTGTGATTAACCACTTGGTTCTCGTTTCCGTAGTGGCAGTCTAGGCAAAGTCGGGTACGTGAACTTAGAGGGGCGAGGTCGGTCATTCCATTTTGAACGTTTTGCTCGTGGGTTGCTCCTGATCTGGTGTGGCTGGCAATCCAACGTTCGGCAGCGCCGTGACAAGTTTCACAGCTGACGCCATCTTCTACGGTATACTTATCACCCTGCAAAGACTTGTTCGGAACGTATGTGGCATGACAGCTTAAGCACCAAGAGTCCGATTCCGGGTTCGCTATACCGAGATGATCGCCGATCTTCTGCGCATCTGGTTCTAGCAGGACGGTCCATGCTTTGCTGTGTCTTCCGTGCTTGTGCCAGGTAGAGAATTCGTTTTGTAGCACCGTGCCTCGTCTCGGGCTGGTTGCCCCGTGACAATTCGAGGAAGCACACGTTGCAACTCCCAAATATTTATCTTCTGCCTGCCCGGCCAGCGGACAAGAGAGGGCTACTGCGAGTAAGCAGGGGAGTGATAGTGAAGGAAAACGGAAGAGAGAATTGCCGTTGATCATTTAGGACTGCCGTATTCGTAAATGCTACTGAAAACCAGACCAGCGTATTGTTCGTATTGTCAGTGTCTAGACGCAAGGAATAAAAATAAAGGGCACATCGAAACTCTTTCAATCACTGGTGACCGATATTTAGGCGAACGGTGTTTTGGGGATTCTTTTTGCCAAACAGGCTCAAGATATCGAAAACAATAATTGCTAGGTGAGATTTCAAGCCCTATATTTCTCGCCACGGTCTGGTTTGTGATTCTTACGGTCTATGTCTGAACATTTTCAAGTAGCTGTCATCGGTTCTGGTCCTGGAGGACTTGGAGCGGCGACAAATGCAGCGAAGCACGGTCTCTCGCATATCCTCTTCGAGAAGAAAGAGATTGCGAACACTATTTTTGACTACCAGTTGCGAAAGCACGTAATGGCTGAGCCTGGGAAATTGCCCCTTCGAGCCTGCGTGGAGTTTGAGCCTGGAACGAGAGAGGCTATCCTTGGGAGCTGGAATAAGTCCCTTGAGGATTTGAAGGTTAATGTCCGGAAGGGGGAAGTTAGCGCCATAAAGAAAGAGGGGGACGTTTTTACGATTACCTCCTCCGTCGGTAATGTCACTGCTGACAATGTTGTGCTCGCTATTGGGTGCCAGGGAACTCCTCGTAAGCCCGGAGTTCCTGGAGAAGATCTTCCGCACGTGGCATACACCCTCGCAGACCCAGACGCCTTTGAGGATGAAGATATTCTCGTCGTCGGTGTTGGGGACGCCGCAATTGAAAACGCATTGGCTCTAGTTAATAAAAATCGGGTTTCCATTCTCAATCGGGAAGATTGTTTTCCAAGAGCGAAAGAAGCGAACGCTGCTGCGTTAAATCGTGCCATTCAAGATGAGAAGATTCAGCACATCATTTTGTC
>JAGRAT010000414.1 GCA_020434495.1 Bdellovibrionales bacterium
CTCCAGAAAAACTAATCGGCGCTTGTACTCTGTAAGGTAGTTCGACTTTCTCGAGCCAGAACTCCTCTGAATTGCACTCTCCAGCCTTACCAGTGTTGGATCTAGTGAGCGATAATACCGAAAACGAGACTCTCTATCTGAGAGGCCTGCAGCTAATTGCTCTACTTGAGAAGCCGATTTGGTGATGAACTCTTCAGTTATATCGTGAAACGCCTCAAGAAGTCCGTGAATATAAGGTGCCGCGTTTCCTGGGAGCACGACGGGGTTGTCCTGTTGCCCCCAAATCTTCTCAGTTCCATTCCACTGGGTTTGTGAATACTCTCCCTTCAGCTGTTCACGGTAAAGTGATGGAGTCTTTCCTGGTTCGCTCATGTCATAAGTAGCAATCACTTCTAGTGTATTGGATCCACTTGGAACACCAACTATCCGGAGAACTCCAGATGCTGCCCCAAGTCCATAGCTGAGTCTTTCAGTGGTGAGCGGAACGCCATCAAGAGTTCCTCTTATCACGATGTCATAGTGCTCAGTAACTACAGGGTCCAAATGTACAATTGAGCCAACCTTGTTATGAATGAGATCGAGAGTAAGGGCATAGGCGAGGAGATCGGGATAGTAATACTCTCCAGATTCCCGAACTGTAATCTCTTGAGGTGCGTCCTCGACTTTGCTCGCCGAGGGAACAAACGGTAAATTTGCAATATCCAAGGACCCGTCTGACCTTGTTTTTCGATTCTCTTGAAAAGGCATGACCGCGATCTTGAGAACCGACTGAGGGGCCTCTTCGATGCTTTGTGGTTCATAGGTGAAATCTCTGTGAGTCGAGCAGCCCGCAAAACTGAGAAAAAGGGAGGCTAAGAATATAAAGCCAATGGATTTAAATAAAGTTATCCGCTTGGAAGAGATAAGGCTAAGATTCATTGAGCACTCCGCTTTTCTCGCAAACTATGCTGTATGAGCATAGCAAAATCACAGGTACACTGTAGCCTGTATTATTGCTTTCTGAAGAGACGTAAGAGAATCCGTGATTGTGCGAAGTTCATCCCCTTGTCCAAGTATTTCCTTAATCCTTTCATGCTTGTTATTCTTCCTTTTCATGCTGGTTCTTCTTCCAATTCAACCAGCCCATTCTCAACCTGCAAACTGGACAAGACCAAAGTGGCTAAAAGAAAAGCCGCTGCCCAGGCGATGCGATCCTTCCGAGCCAACATGGTTGGCAGAAATTCCCTGGCCCAAAACAGAACCTCTTGATTGCAACTCCTACGGACTGGAAGATCCATTTAAATCTTCTTATGCAGATGCCGCAAAACGAGTGTTAGACGATACCGTTGATCACTGTATTTGCTTGGGGCTCAAAAAGGTTGGTGCAGATTGTGATTACTACCGTAAAACCGGAAAGTTTTCGCCTGGGAGCACTAACAATCTATCCGCCGCTGGATTGGACCGGGGGGTAGAATTCATGTCGTGGTTGGCAAAATCCGGTCCGCAACTGGTATCAACGACGGCCGGAGGCAAGATCGCAGCTGGATTGAAGGAGAGTGTAGTAAAATACATGGCTCTCTGCGCATCTACTGGAGTGGTAAAATCAGGCTTTGGAAAAGGAAGTCCAAAGGTAAGAAAATGGTTCGACAATTTCACTGAAGCAGCGGATGCGGTAACTGATCCTTCCCAGTATCTTCAATTTCTGTACAACGCATATGAATCAGCAGCTGGTATTCCGCGAGATGAAAATTATAACCCGAGCTCGTTTGAAAAATTCTTCCTTGAAAACCAACCACAGCTGTTTAACACAATAAAAAATCAGTCAGCGGATCTTCAGGACAAGATCGACAGCTGCGAGATTCATCACGGAAGTTTTCGAGAAAAGAAAGTTTTTTTGAAAAATGCGCAGCAGAGTGTCGTAACACTCACGCGAGAGTCAGAGGCTCACTCAGGAAGCATCTATCGTTGTTGGGTAAAGAATGGGCCGAATTTAGCAAGATCCTCATGGATCCCAATGTCTCAGCATAAATTCGCGAGATCGTTAGAGGAGTACTATCAGAATGCCGTAAATGCAAATCTGTATCAGTGCCATGCGGTCAAAACCATCTCTGACACAGATGCGCTCTATAAAAAAGCCGAGGAGAGGTTGAAGGAACAAGCACAACTTCGCGCAGAGTTCGATGGGCTCGTAGCAAAGTGGGTGAACCTGCTCAATTCATGTCAGGGAGATGGCAAAGAAGCGCAGGCCGTGTACACGGAGTTGAGTCGAAGGGAGAAGCATCTTTGTATTCGCTCCAAGTATTCTCCAACCTATCTCTATGAGGTGCGAGAGAAGCAACAAACCGCTAGACCAGATAGCTATAAAATTAAGCAGCTCATCTACAAAATTGAGCAGAGTGTCGGCAGCTGTAACGATCCGTCTAAAGGAGACCCAGAGGAGCTCCTTAACGAACTTTCCGAGCTTCACAAAGCCACTGCCCGTTCTTGCGACTCCGGCTTGGACGCACAGGTTGAAACTTCACTGAGAAACCTCCTTGAGGAAAATAAACAGGTTGTCCAGAGTATTAGTCAGCTGAGGAAAGCTGTAAGAGAAGTTGTATCAAACCTACGCTCAAGCTGTGATTTTGAAGCAGCAAGAGAAGTTCTTTCTGATGCAGATCGCGAGTTTTATAAGTCAACGAAAGAATGTGTTGCTCGTTTTCGAGAGGACTATTTTAGAGCATCTAATGATGCCATGAATTCTATTGACGAGATGGAAGAAGCTCTTAAAGAGGGAGTCCGGCAGTCTTTCGAAGGTCCAGAGAGCACTCTAGAAGCTAAAGAGCAGGAGTTTTTAGCCCTTTCGAATCTCAATCCTCCAGATCAGTGCAATCAGCTACAGGGCTTTGTTAGCTCCTTCCCTGCAAGTTTGCTAGAGCGGTTCGAGATCAGTTACGGAAGCTCTGGAATTGTTCGTCCCGCCTGTCAGGATCTGGTCGGGAGACAAGATGAATTGATTGGAAGAGCAAAAGAGTTATTGGCCCGAGCTGAAGCCTCTGTTGCTCACTCTTTTGAGGGGAGAGGCAACCTCCAGAGAGCTGAGGCCTTCAGCAAGGAATGCGATCTCTTGCAACTGGAAATTGCACTGAGAGGGGTAGATTTCTATTTGCCGACCTGTGATACAGAGGCTA
>JAGRAT010000415.1 GCA_020434495.1 Bdellovibrionales bacterium
TGCCTCTAGCGACAAGTTAAAATATCCAGCTATTCCACACATTGAAAATCGGGCAAGAACAAACAAACAGCTATGCTGCATTAGCGATGGACTATATGATAAAATATGGAGATAGAAAGTGGAATGCCAAGTAAGTTCTTCAGACAGAGGTCTCACTTATAGCCCCGGCTTAACAAACGCGCCTGGAGACACCAAGCGACCATTCCGGAAAAGCGGGGAGTCTAGTAATTTTTGATTGATTGAAGGCGCACCTACGCAAACTACGATGCGTTTGGTGGTCTTCCGCGAACAATTCTCCTTCCTCTTCCTTACCTCATGTAAAGAGCTTGCGAGGGAGCTTCTTGAGGACTTTGAAGAGTTCTGCTTTCGTTGTAAGGAATGCTATCAAGAGTGGTTAAAAGGGAACTTTCTCATTCAGTGGCCCTCTGGAGCGTATCAGCCGCCGTTACCTCCAACCGTGAACCTCGTTGAGTTCGCCTGAGGGGCGAAAAGCCTCGCGTTTGTATTCTATTAGCGCTTGTCCGGAATCCAGTTGATCAGATGGAGTAGTGAGCTGGGCGTTCATCAGGTGCCGTTGTTTGCTTGGTGCGGGTCGAGTTGGGGCTGAGCGATTATCGATCGTACTTGTTCTACCTGGGCCGAGGATTCCAAACGCCCTAAAATCCATAAGCGGATGGGTATTGTTGAGGCGTAAATAGCGAGTCAGAAAATTAGGTTGTACCAAACCCGGAACCAAACCCAGAACCAAGCCCAGACGGCTCCCCGGGGACGCTGACGCGACAGAGCGGAGATGTACCAAACCAACCACGAACCATCTAGCCGATCTTAATCGACGGTCGCAAATAGTTTGAAAGTCTGCTCAATAGGCACTTTATCATTGGCAATGCGCCGACTATAACTAACTGCTTTTCGCCGCATTTCGAGTCGATGGCGCCTGGGCAAGCTAGCAAGATCATTTAGGACAGCGGTAAATAGGCTTGGCATTTCAAGAGGAATGATCCATCCCGCGCCCGCTTCATTCAAGTCGCTCCAGGGCGTCCTGTCGCTAATTAGCACTGGGGTGCCTACAGCTAGGGACTCGTAAATGACGTGTCCAAAGTTTTCACCCTTCGTCGGAAAAAGAAAAACATCATGCGACATGAAAATATCCGGGATTTCCTCATGAGACACCGCTCCACGGAACTCCACGGCAACATTGTCGGGTAAGCTCGAAATAATAGCCTGGCACTTTCTAAAATAAATGGGATCCTCTTGGGGACCGTAAATGTTAAAGACGATCTGTGCCCGAACAGACTTCAAAACTTCAAGCGCGAAATCCAAGTTCTTCTTCTCGCAAATGCGTGAAACGAATACAACTCGTAATGGGCTTGTCTGCTTTAAAGACGAGAGATTCTTATCGTCAAGCATCTTCCCGGGGACTACCAAAAGATTGCGTGCCACCACAACTTTAGCTTTAGGGAAGAAGCGTCGGATCTCCGACGCTTCTTCTTCAGAGGAGGCATGCCAGATAACATCGCGATAAAGATCTATAATCCGCGAACTGGTAATGAATAGGCGCTTCTTTAACCATTTGATACTGAGTGCGCCAGGCGAGAGCTCTCCTCTAGGCGCTAGGATGGTCCGTTTCCGGCACTGGTAGGATACCTTCCTTGCAAGGAGCGGAAAAATTGAGAATTTCCAATTAAAAAAACTGTTCAGGTACAGACTTTGGTATTTTTCACTCCTCAGGAGCGTCGTCAGCGAAAAATAAGAACGATAGCCTTTCGCCAAATATCTTACTGTGCATCCTGAAACTTCTTGCCATGATTCCACTTGGAGCTGCTTATAGGGCTCTCGATCTCCAAAATCCCTGTCAGAAGTGACAATGTGAAAGTGTACGATGGGCTTCAATTGATGAACCATGGCGAGGATTGAACGGACTGGCCCCCCCGACTTCTGTCCGGGGAGGAAATGAGATAGCAGGCAGAGAACCGAAGTGCCCTCGTGTAGTGCCGCTGGATTTACAAAAGCCTCATTTCGTGTATCTTCGTTCACTATTTAGTATTTTGACGAAACATAATCTATACTGTCCAAACAGTTTTGGCTTTACATTTGGCAGATTTTGCGTTCCCCATAAAGCTGTTGAGAGACTAAAATCTAGTGTACCGCCATCCTGAATAATCCAAATAAGGGGTGAGGTAGGGACTATGTGACCATACCAAATTTGACTGGAAATAGCGAAGACTCGTTGTGCTTGGAACCCGCGAGTAAGAGACAATGATGATGAGTAATCAAGATCGTTTAAGAATAAATGTTGGTTGTGGAAAGACCCCTACCGCAGGTTGGCGGAATTTCGATAATTCCCCCTCGCTGTTAATTTCCAGGTATCCTTATTTAAGGCTTGCTGTTCAGAAGCTCAAAGTTCTCACGCACGACCAAACCGAGTATCTTGAATTTCTGAATCGGAATTCTATCGAATGGGCAAACGGCGCAAAGCAGATCCCTGTGTCAACTGCATCGGCAGATGTCATCTACTCATCTCATATGTTGGAACATCTTGACCGTAATGAGGCTAGGCGATTTTTAAAAGAGGCCTATCGATGTCTTAAGCCTAACGGGATCCTTCGAATCGTCGTGCCTGACTTGGAGCTTGCAGTTAAAGATTATCTTCAAAATAGTGATGCGGATAGCTTTGTGGCGCGACTGAAGCTTGCCCATCAAAAGCCCGCCGCCCTTAGCGAGCGAATCAAAGGTTGGATTGTTGGATGGCGCGATCATAGGTGGATGTACGATGGCCAGTCGCTACGAAAGCTCTTGTTTGAAATCGGCTTTTCGAGAGTAGAGGTGCTTGAAGCTGGATGTTCATTAATCGCGGAACCTGGTGACTAGAATTTGCGAGAGCGCGAGAAAGAGTCTGTCTATGTTGAAGCAGTAAAAGAATGCTAAAGGCTTTGAGCTATGTATGAGCGTAAGTAGCAGACTCCTCAAAGGCGTGAGCCTCTCATCCTGCAATCAGTGTTTGGTCATAGTCCAACACCTTTGGCTGACCCCGATATACCTTCATTACTGGGGGCTTCAGTCATTTGGGGAGTGGATGGCGATATATGGCCTAACGAGCTACTTGGCGCTTACTAACTTTGGAATTCAGGACTACTCGCTCAGCGAG
>JAGRAT010000416.1:0-1886 GCA_020434495.1 Bdellovibrionales bacterium
GCAAGAACCGCTACTAACTGTAGCATATACTTCGCGCCGGAAGTTTACTATCAATTGATCACACTCCTGTTGAGTCGATCTTGCTCCAATAATTCCACCAATCGGGATAGGTTCTAATTTGGGATATCCGTAACTGGACTTTGCCTCCCACGCATAAGCAACACAGTGCCGGTTGCTTGAGCTGAGATTTTGTTGTGTGAGCAACCTCTCAATTATCAGTTCAAGACTTCTCGCTGGGAACAGGAAGTTTCGAAAATTCCTAAATTGAGACTGCCCGTGAACCAGTCCACCGGTTGAGAGATAGTACTCGCTGTTGCGGGTGTAATAGTCTCCCTCATTCCAGTTTATCGATGTTGCGATAAACGGTTTGCAGGGATCTATTCCTAGCTGAGGAGTGGGTTCCCCTGAATCTGCGTATGCATGGGCTGCCACCAGGGTGACTGCGAAAATTAAGGGGAGATAGCTATTTATGATTTTTGTGATTGGGTGTTTCATGATTTAAAAATCTCCAATGGTGTAACCCATGTGGTTGGTGAGGACGCGCTTTCCATTTGGCAGGTTCAGTACACCGATCATTCCCTGCCAAGTAGAGATGCCAGCTCTTAGTGAATTTGTGAGATTCAGCTCCATGGAATCTACAGCGGCTCCTGTTACTGGGTCTCGTAGGGAGAACCGTTGCACCTCAAAACTTCCGGTCTTTTGCAGATCGCTATCGATTGCGCACTGTTGGAAAGGGGTAAATGCATTCGGCATCCCAGAAAACAATCTTAATGTTGCTGGCTGCTGGCCAGACGACGGTAAACACGGATTACTAGCTTGCCCTCCAACTACGGGATCCCACATACAGTCGAACTTAACTGCTACGGAATTTCCCTTTCGGAAGCGTTTATTCGGTCCATCAGATTCAGCAATCCGTACCGTCACCCCTGGCTCTGGACTCTGTGTTGACACTCCCCAACAATCAGATCCCGTCCCGAGATCGTAAGGCGGAAGTGATGAGTATTTACCAGATTTCCCTGAGTCTTTAGCGAAGTCAACGCCGTTGTTTAGTCCCCGAACGGTGAATGCAATATCTGGAAAGCCGTCATGATCTACATCCGTGTCGCCATAAACTCGTTGACCAACGACCGAAACGCCGTTGTAAGTAGATGAGTTGTCATAAGTATCCGTCACGGTATGGTAGGTCACCCTATCTGCATAGTCGTTCTGCTTGGGATAAAGTTGAACACTTTTCACTTCACCGATACTTGGGAAAGGCGTATTGAGGCCGCTGGCTGGGTTGTAGGTGGACCCTGTTTGAGTCACCCCTATGATCAGATCTACCGTGCCAACTGCTTTGTGCTGCAAAGCTACGGAATCTCCGGCTCGAGAGTTTGGAAGCCCATATCCGATGCGTCCTGCATAACCGTTTGCGATTGGATCGGGATTCGCAAAAGTTGGATTTGGGCAGATCGCTGGATTTGGATCATCGCAAGGGCAAGTGGCGAATCTATTGTAAAGATTTACACCAGCTGACGTCACCTCGAATACGACAGCCCCGCCTTGTTCGTTGTTAACGGGGACCGTTGGTGCAAGATCGCAAGGCCCTGGAGTCCCAGCAGTTTGTGTGATCTGCCACCCAAATCCAGGAGCGCCAACTGTAATAACGGAAGCATCCGCAGCTATTTCTATTCCGTATTGTCCTCCAGTAACGAGCTGAGCTGGATCGAGGGTGTCTGGTCCATACGGGGCCTTGCTCCAGTCTGTCACAGCGCTCGGATAACCCGCGTCTTTAAGAATATAGACTCGCCCACTGTCAATAGGATCAGCGGCCGCACCATCGCCAAAGGGGGCTCCAACAAGAATGTCTTTTTTCCCGTTGTTATCAACATCAGAGACGGCGAGGC
>JAGRAT010000416.1:1903-3142 GCA_020434495.1 Bdellovibrionales bacterium
TCTCCACTGAGGAACTCGTCCCCTGGATTCCAAAATGTTTGTATTGGCACAAACCGTTGAGATGCCGGGATGTACTCGAAAATAATTACGACACCAGTGTCTTTGTCGTCACAATACCGTTGATAATTCGGATAGCTCACTCCCTCGCAGAGGTATTGGTAGGTTAGAACCGGGCGCGCCCGCGGAGCACTTACAGCCAAATATTGTTTACCATTCGGCTGACCAAAGGCAACGGCGGCGTCGCCAAATCCTGCCCCGAGGGATTGACTGAGATCTATGTTCCAGTTTGTAAGATATGAGCCAACTCCGGCGTAGGTGCCCGCATTATTTCCATTTGGTAGGGGGCTTAGAGGGTTAGATGAGAGATCATATTCGTAACCGGTGTTATCGTTGAAATAGTTAACCGCATTCATTGACGCGATACGAATCCTTCCATGTGGGTTTGTGCCACTGAAAGTCGAAGAGGTGGTTAGAGGTGCACCTACAAATAACTTTCCGCCAGGAAGTATGACGAGTGATGAACCAGCACCGGAACCTAAATTCACGCTCGCACTGTCATGTCGAATAATTGCAGAACTATTGGTTACATCGATCAGACCAGTAAGACTTTGCGGGTGCATGATTAATCCCCCAACGGCACTTTGGTCAGGAACCCCCAGCACAACGGTTGTTCCGTCAGATACGCGGGCTTCTCCAATGTAATCCAAATTAGTTGGATGGTAGATTGACCCCAGGTCTTCGCCCGGTGCTATCGCCCATGAAGGACTGACTGAGCAGAATGCCAAGAGAAAGACGAGGGCTAGCCCCTCTTGGATTATCAAATATCTTGCCGTAACCTTCTTCACAATCCCTCCCCGTTTAGGGTCGCTTGATGTGTAAAAACGAAGGATGCTCTGAGTTTCAAATTTAATCTGAAGCACCTTCTCGAGCTTCTCGGAAAAGAGGGAAAGAACCTCCAATCACCCTACTTCCGATCGCTTCCCAATGAGCTGCAAATTCCATTCCGACTGAAAGTTTTATTTTGGCTGCTCATGTTACTTAACGGTTTGGTGACTCCATAACTGGAGCTTTCTGAGCAATATTGGCAGAAGTTACTTAGGTAGGTGATTTAATAAATTTAGTAGTTATTCCAGACGCGTGGAGATCCCAGGAGAGTGGTTTCTGGGGAATTTACCCTTTTCCCACGACCAATTCACAAACCCGCTCCGCTACCGGAACACCGCTTCCGACGCCGGAAAG
>JAGRAT010000417.1 GCA_020434495.1 Bdellovibrionales bacterium
TTGTCCTCGACAATATCGAGAATTTCGTCCACGACTAGTCCGACACTACGAACCCCTGTGGAGTACACCACGACGGACTGCTGATCTTTCTGAAGTGATTGCTGTGAAAAGAATTCTGGTAGATTTATAAGCGGGAGAATTCCTCCTCGATACTGCACGACACTACGTCCACTAGCCCTTTCAATATCTCGAACATTAAATTCTTCGAGGCGGTCAACCTGACTGAGAGGTATTGCCATCCGATACTGCTCACCGACGCGAACAAGTAGGAGAGATTGACGCTCTCCGAGATCTTCCTGTTGGAGCTCTTTTCCGACACCACCACGCTCACCACTTTCGTGAACGATCGAGGTCTTTCGTCCTAAACCAAGAACATCGAGAATGAGTGCTACTTTTCCATCACCCATGATCGTCGCACCAGCAAAAACCTCAATATCCTTGACCTGTCGGCCAAGTGGCTTAACGACTATCTCCTCGGTGTCATGCACCGTCTCGACAATCAGACCGAAGTCCTTATTCTCTGCCCGCAAAACGACAATGTTTAACGCTTTCAGCTCCGTCTCTCCGCACTCTTCACTCCCGGTCTGACATCCAGGAACACTCATCTTCAGCTCACTCTGAAGATCTATCAGTGGCAGGAGATTGCCTCTCAACCGGTAAAAGAGAGAACCGCGAATTTCTTCAAGCTCCTCAGATTTCACACCGTTCTCAACTCGTAAGAGTTCGAGAAGGCTCACCTGTGGAATGGCGAAGCGCTGTTCTCGACAAGAAATAATGAGCGCTGGAACAATCGCAAGAGTTAACGGAATCTTAATTTTTAGAGTTGTCCCAATGTTCAATTGGCTCTGAACATCAACACTTCCTCCGATTTTTTCGATATTCGAACGGACAACATCCATTCCAACTCCCCTGCCGGAGACATTGGTAATTTTGTCAGCGGTTGAAAATCCCGCATGAAAAATGAGTCGCTGAATCTCAGCATCGCTCATGCGCTTGGCCTTCTCTGGGGTAACAATTCCCTTCTCAACGGCTTTAGATCGAATCTTCTCAACATTCAATCCCGCACCATCATCTGAGATTTCAATTATAACATGGCCGCCCTCATGATAAGCTCGCAGCTCAAGAGTACCTTCTCGTCCCTTCCCTTTCCCTTCTCGAACATCAGGGGATTCTATGCCGTGATCTGCTGAATTTCTAACAATGTGAGTCAGTGGATCTTTAATCGCTTCCAGAATGGTCTTATCGAGCTCGGTCTCTTTCCCTTCCATCTCGACCCGAATCTCTTTTCCACAAGCCCTCGCAACATCGCGAACAATTCTCGGAAACTTATTCCAAACGTTGGCGATCGGCTGCATCCGAGTCTTCATTACTCCCTCTTGGAGTTCAGATGTAATGAGATTCAAACGTTGGCAGGTGTTAATCAGCGCTGCGTCAGACTCTTGCTTGGTAAATTGCAGTATCTGGTTTCGAGCGAGTACAAGCTCTCCAACGAGGTTCATCACTTTATCGAGTAACCCGACATCAACTCGAAGCGTCGAGTCAGCCACGCTTGGCTTTTGAGAGCCAGCGCTCTCAGCAGCTGGTGAACGCTCTCGTACAGTTTCCGCTTTTGGTGCTGGAGCTCTATCCACTTTTGCCTCAACAGCTACCGCAGTGCATTGCTCTGGCACGTCTTCAAACTGCGGCTCTTCTTCAAGCTGAGTAGGTGTGACGACTTCTTTCGCTTCCTCTTGCTGCGGCGCTAGAATCACGGGTGCCGTACTGTGCTCTTCCTGGCTCTCAACTTCCTGAGCAATGGCTGATTCTCGATCTCCTGCTTCATCGGCTACGGCAACCACAGACAACTCCTCTACGGAATCAGGAACAGTGACGTCAGCCTGAGCAGGAGGTGTCGCTTCCTTGATATCAACATCTGCAAATTCAGGTGACGCGAGAATCTCGGCAATAAGATCATGATTTGCGACGTCGCCAAGCTCCGATTCCTCAGATTGCGCTTCAGACGGCTCTTCTTTTGGTTCGACACCGGCCTCGAATTCCTCTGCCACTTCACCTTCCACGCCCTCGCCATGCGCTTGATCTTCTGCCTGCGCCTTCACAGATACTTCACCTGAGAGATCTTCTGTCACGACAGCCTCCTTTACACTTCTTCCGTCTTTTAGCCGAGTCAATGTTTCTCGAAGTGCTTGAAAATCGTCATCTCCCTCATGCCCACACTTTTCAATGTTTGAAAGCATGTTACGCACGGCATCAACCATCTTGAGGAGCGAAGTAGCGATCTCTTCGTTTAGCTGAATTCGACCAGCTCTAAGTTCATCAAGGAGGCTTTCTCCGATATGTGTTACGGATTCGAGCTTTCCAAGCTCCAGAAAGCCGCAGGTGCCTTTAATGGTGTGGATAGTACGAAAAATTCGATTGATCGTTTCTTTGTCTTCAGGATTCTCTTCAAGAACAAGAAAGTCCTGGTCGAGTTGATCTAGGCTCTCGAAACTTTCGACAAGAAACTCTTGTATTATCTCGTCATTCTCAGAACTCATAGAAACCTAACTGGACACCCACTTTCTCGAATGTGAAAGTGAGTCTCTCTCCAAATACCCGTTATCAATCTGTCCAGTCCCGCTCTGGACACACTAGCGAAAAGCAATTCCACCAGCTGTTCCGGAGAATCGGAAAGGCCATCAGATTTCTTAAGCCATTTTAGTAAGTGGGTCCTCTGAGCAGAGAAAATATTGTTCTACTGAGAATACAATGGGGCGCTACTAGGCTGGAACTAGCATCAAGATTGAACACCAAGAAACTCATTCTGGACGACTAATCTGCATTGCAATGGAATTCCCGGATTCTCAGCGGGCTATCCGAAAAATCTCTGCCTTCCTCTGCATGCTCCGCGTGAGATTCAATCTTAAAATAAAACACAGGGGTCAAATCGGCTTTACCTGTTACTGCAGACCGGCATGGCCATTACGGCAGAAAATTGTCTAGCTCGCCAAGCATTCCAGTAATGTCGGCATCCCCTTCGGAGCCAGTCGCTTCGATATCGCCTAACATCGTTCGGGTCAGATCAACAAAGGAAAGCATCGTTGTCGCAAGGTCCTGTGAAACTTGAATTTCGCCATTTCGAAGGCGGTCGAGAACGGTCTC
>JAGRAT010000418.1 GCA_020434495.1 Bdellovibrionales bacterium
AACAGAAACTGTTACAAGGGGATATTGCGGAAGAGGCAGGTCCTCTTGTAGTAGAGCGATACTTTGCGGCTTTCACAAGGTACCTTGAAATCGAGAGGAATCTCGCCGAAGGTCGACCGAAGCTCCGGAGTGGAACATTGCCGGAAGATTTGGCGACACTGCGAGATGAACTCGTAAATGGATTCAAAGATGGAGCATCCGTAAGACCAGATTTTGAGGAACTCTCCAAAGATCCCGCATTTTTTACTTATGTTCGGAGAATGGCTTCGGCTATGTATGATGGCCCACAGCTCCGGCCTCAAGAACTCGCAGCGAATCCATTTTTGAAGAATGAAATTCTCGAACATCTTGCAGCAGAGTTCTCCCTTATTCTCTGCTCCGACATGACACCCTCCCTTAGAAAAGATCACGCACATAAACGTTCTGTTTTTAAGATGAATGATATCTACCAAGAGGCTGCTCAAGAACCAGCACTTGAAGGTTTTGAAAAAACTGCTGCTCGGCTGGTTGTCCAAAACTCCTATCCATCAATTCCTGCTGTAGTAGAAGAACGAGCAACGCTACAACGTGAGGCTGAGGAACTTTATGGTAACGATCCGATACTGAAACCAATTGTTGGAACCATTGCTCGGTTCAGTTTGCTTGGCACCTATCCATCAATCCAAGCGGGGGCGAAGGTTTATCTCGATATCTGGAATGTATCAAAAATCGCGATAGCAGAACGCCCGGAACTCGAATCTGTTCAGCGCACCCTTGTTGGTTTGGTACACCAGAAGCTTTATCCAGATTTTGAGACCGCTTTAAAAAGGTACGATTCAGTTCAAATCGCCCTTTACAAACACCTAAAGAAGAGTGGAGATCCATACTTTCCAGTAGATAATTTAACTTCTCTTATCTTAAAGAAAAGTTACCCGAGCGTTGCAGCGGGAATTGCACGGTATGATGAAATTTCCAAGGAAGTTGCCGATGAATTTGGAGAGGATCAAACCATCAAAGGACTTTCAGGTACCGCTGCATCAATGATTCTTGAGGGACGATACAAAAGTGCTTTAGACGCAGCAAAAGCACTTAGGACAATCTTAAAGGAATGCGATCGTGTTCTCGTGGCGGAAGCGGATGTAGGAGATCAACAGGCCGACCAGCAGAAAGGGGGCGAAACACAAGAAGATTATTCCGCTTATGATAGTTCTAGGGGTACATTGGCTTGGCTTGTATTTAAGAGGAAGTTCCCCTCTGTTCTTGCTGCAAAACAACAGTTAGATCTCCTCACCGAGGAAGCAGCGGATGACATGAAACGATTGAGCATCTCGCAAGATCAGCTCTCATTTGATCTGAAACGCACTTCAGCTCGAATGGTGCTAACCAGCATGTATCCGAGCACATCTGGCGCAATCGAAGCTTATATCGAGGCAAAGCGGACTGCAGAGGAATATACTGCCGGTGATACTGCTAAAGCCAGATGGAACAATTCTATCGCTTACGTGCTTTGGACAAAAAAAAGTCAGACTGCTCAAGGAGCCTACGAATTCGTAACTCGCCACGCACCAAGATGGCAGCAGAGTGGAAGTTCTCAGTAGATTCCTCTACGGAATTCTCAGCTCTCGAATTGTCACATAGTTGCCATCAAAACATCCGGGATTAATCTCGGCATGATTTCCGACAGCATTTGGCAGTAGTCCTCGAACATAAAGATCAATTGTGTAAGATCCACTCGGAATTGGGGCATAGAGCCCTTCAATCGCTCCTCTTAAAAATGTTCCCCCGACTTCGGTTCCTCGAACAGGAAACTCCCCGCCTCCGTTTGAGGCACTAATGCCATTAATAGAAACTCCATAAACATTTGCAGTTCCAGCACGATCAGTAGGTACAACAAAATCAGCTTGAAGTGAGATTTCAAGAATGGTGTCATCAGCAAACTTAGTAAACGAAGAGGAGGATGCAACAAAGGTTCTCCCTGTGGACGAGTAAGAGACATCAGCTCCACACGCGGAACCTACTAACTTCACTGTTTGTACATTCTCAAGAGAAAGATCGGCGGGAGACCCTTGTGGTCCAGCGGGTCCCTGCGGGCCAGCGTCACCTTTGGGACCAGCCTCCCCCTGAATTCCTTGGGCTCCTTGCGTCGCCTGCACAGTGCTGAGATCAATACTTGTATACCCTTTCGGACAATTTGCATCACCGGTAGCCAAGGTCACAGACTTTCCAAGGGCGACTTTGGCGCCTTTGACTTTCTGCTTGGTCTTTACGCAAAGGGTATCAGCGGATACCAACTCGGGTATGCAAAAAAGTGTAGCGGCGCTGAGTAGAAAAAGGATTCTTCTGCCTTTCATTCTATGCTTTCTCCAAATAGTACTCTCTGTTCTGCACTCAGAAGGTTATGAGGTACAAGAAACTCGGTCCTGAGTATACCGTTTGCGAATAGGTAAGAAAGTTTTCGAACTATTCCCTGGATAACTGGCTCATTTCTCGAATCTCGATACTTTCAACCATTTCGGTAGTTGCAGCTCGATGCGCCAAAAGATGAGGACTTTCCATGTGGTTCAACCATTCTTCGCGGGAACTCCAGTTCTCAAAAAAAAGGAAAACAGAGGGATTTTCGTTGTCCTGATGGAGATCATACTGGAGACACCCTGCTTCCTGCAGCGTTGGAGCGATAAGCATTAGGAGCTCCTGACGAACCTTCTCAACGTAACCTGGCTTAGCTGTGATTGTAGCGACAATTGTTAGGGCCATAGGGGAAGCACAATATGGGGAATTCCTATCGCAGTAAAGCATCCGGAACAACTTAAAATCCCGCTCTTTATCATGAGCTATAAGGTGAAGGTTCTTGGTGAACAGAGAGACTTCCCCGCCTCCACAAGGCAGCTATTCCGTGGGATCTTCCAAATTCGCGCCCGTCAATCTCGAAAAAACTAGCGCATCGCTTTGAAGTTGCGGCATTGGGACAACGAAGAGTCTTCGTCGACATTTGACTGCGTTTTCACAAGCTCCGCCTTCATATCAAACAACGTTCCGGCATTTCTCGACTATTTCGGAATTGTTTTCTCCGTATTCTCTTCATCGGCATCAATTGGTGGATCTCAGTCATCAAATTCAGAGTCAAATTTTCCC
>JAGRAT010000041.1 GCA_020434495.1 Bdellovibrionales bacterium
GGATTTCTCATAAAGCTTCCAGAACTCAAGATCTTGGTGGCCGATGGAGCGGGGTTCACTTGCCGTCCATTTACCCGACCACCCATGATCATGAGCGGAGCAACTTCACCGTGATCTGTTCCGTTTGATCCGTTTTCAAAAGTTCGAGCAAACTCTGAGAACACCATAATGATAGTCCGGTCCCAGAGGCCGAGCGCTTTAGAGATTTCGGCAATGTATTGCACTCCTTGATTCAAGGGAGCGAGTCGGCCTGGAAGGCTGTTACGTTCATTGCTGTGGGTGTCAAATCCCCCTGTTTCTAAGTAGAAGATCTTCGTGCCAAGGATATCTGAGGCTTGTAGCACTCGCATGGCGTCTCTGATATCAGTACCGAATCCGCCGTTCGGAGGGTTTACTCCAACATTTGGTAGATTGTTTCCAGCGAGGGTGTCCTGAATCTGTTGAGCCGATGCATCCATATTCCCGATAGCGTTTTTCACGTAGGTGCGTGTTTGGTTCGGGGCAGCTGAGCTCTGTACATCGAGGTTGGTTCTGTTTAAGTGCAACCATTCTGTTTCATCGTCGCTATATTGTAGCTGTTGACCTTGGAGGGAGCTCAACCCTTCAAGCTTTCTCATCTCGGCGCATCCGCCTTCAACGATTGGGTCTGCGCCAGCAAATGACATCCCCTTGATGAGGCCACTGCCACCTACCCGACAGGCGAGCGCATTGAGAACCCCCGATTTCCCGTTCGGATCAATGCTCCCTGTCATCCACATCTGAGAAGCAACGTCATGAGAACGACTCGCTCGTTGTGAAAAAGCGACCTCGTTCATGAGGGCAAGTTCGCCGTTATCGAAGAGTGTCTTGAAGTAGGAGAGGGAAGGGTGAAATCCCTGATCCGATCCACTCGCGAGCGGGAGCGATTCTCCCGGACCATAGGAGATGGTAGGGTTTCGGTCTCTCCATGCGCTCGCGTAAATGGGTGCTATATTGTAGGAACATCCTCCCGCAAGATTAATGACGAACAGATGGGCGCCATCAATTACCGCACGGGAGTGAGACTGAGCAAATGCCTGTACGGCAAACCCAGGGTTCAGCGCGTTGTGAATAGCTGCACCGCAGGTACCAAGAGTCATGTTTCTTAGGAAATTTCGTCTGGACAATGCTTTTCTTCTCATTTCGTCGTTCTCCTCTTCTTCAAACTGTTCTAACGCAAGTTGTACTCTGCTGTTGTAGCAAGAAGTGCAAGCAGGCCGGCAACCTTCCGTTCCATCAGATTGGATGGCGCATCAGGAGCTGGATCGAAAGCCTCTCGTTTTGCGAATTTTTCCCCTTGGGTACACCCGTAGGTGGATACTTCGTACGAATCGCAGGTCTCCCAGTTGTAGTTCAGGTACTGCACCGCAGAAGCTTTCTGTGCTGCGTTTAGTGAGATACCAAGTAGCTCACTTGTCTTATCGACGAGGGCATCCGCAGGGTTGAGGGAAGGATCTAGTGCGGCCACAAAGTTGGTGTAGATGTCGTAGTTCCAATCCTCATGGAGGTTGTAAATAAGGTAGTTTACCATTCCTAAAATGGCGTTTCTTCGCTCTACCACGAACGCTTCACTGGCGAGCCGTAAGTTGTCCCAGCCAAAGATCTGTCCGGCGTTTCGGTTCCCTGGAAGGCAGAGATCTTGTCCAAGATCTTCTAGGTCGTCTTCGAGATTCCTGTGACTGTAAGGGAAGTCCGTCTGCCGTAGGAACCCTATCATGAGCTCAATTGGTGACTTCACCAGGATTTTCTCATTTGCGGAATTGAAAAATTCCTGGGACAGCATGATCTTTCGAAGAGCCTCTCTGAAGTTTCCACCAGCCGCTTGAATGTCTGCAGCGATGCTGTCAATGGAAGCCGTGCTCGGGTTCGGATGAAGGAATTCTTTTAAGAGCTCTTCCGCAAAGTGATAGTAGGCAGCAGGGTGGCTCAGAATTGCATCTGCTGCGTCGTCTGCATCAACGATAACGGTCTCAAAGGGAGTCCCCATAAAAATCGTCTTGTTCCCCTGAACAAATGCGCTCGGAACGATTGCTGGGTTCATAAGAAATATCGTTTGTTCCTCGCCCATCGAGTTGTACCCCACGGGAACTTCTTGCATGTTGTAGCCACGTCCGGTGAGTGCAAGGGCAAGTTGGGCGATATCGAAAGGAGTGTAAACCGGTGACCCCTTGTACATGGGACTTGTACTTGCGAGTTCAAGCCACTCCCTCGCAAAGTTTTCGTTTGGATCCTGTAGTGGGTTGAAGACGGAGTTCTCTCCAAGGTCAAGATTGACGTACGCAACGAGTGCATCGTCTTTTACCCCACGAATGTAATTCGCGTAGTTGAATGATTTCGCTACGCTCTCTAGGAAATTAAAGTGCTGCACTTGGAAGTGGCGCTGGCTATTCTGGAGGTTTTGGCACTGTGCCGCCATTCGTTCGTCATGAAAGAAGTCAACTATTCTGTAGATGAGCGGATTTTGAGTCTCTCGTCTCTTGTAGAGCAGTGACTGAATGTATGCCTCGTCTTCGAAATCAAGTGGATTGATCGGGTTACAGACTTCATTGTCATCATCAGGATCGTTATCAAAGTGGAGTTCTTCAAACTGGAGGTACTCGTCACACATGATGTCGCGTGCGCCAGCGTCAACCGCTGGTTCGTTCGTCCAAGTGAGGAGCATCTCAACCGTAGCTTCCAATCCTCTAGCTACCGCTGCTTGAAGCTCTGCCCGAGAAGCTCCGTAGGCGAATCTGGAGTATAAGCGCTGCGCCTCTTTGATTCCGAATGGGCCAGTGTATCTCTGAAAATTCAAGACAGGACCAGGGGACTCATCTCCACCGCTTGCTGGATCGTCATAGTCCGAAAAGAGCGCCTGACATGCTGCTGCTCTTTCTTTGGGAGAGATTGAGTTCCGCTTCTCGGTGAGCCGGTCGAGCTTTGCTTGGAGGGTCTCCGAAGGGTTCTTCTTCTTGCTCAGTTGGCGAATCTGCTTCCCAAGCTTACTGTAGGTGCGTTTCTTTGCGGGAGAAAGCTTGTAGTTTGAGAAAGAGATGCTCCCGTTCTTCTGGGTTTTCGCTTTCCCGCTCTTGATGGCCCCGTTTGATAGTCTGATGCAGTCGTAGCCACTGCCGCTGAGAACCACTTCGCCGTCCTTGACCTTTTTCGGCTTCGCTAACGCTGGTGTCGCGATGGTCATCGCCATACTGAAAGCGATGATCATGCAAATTGGACGGAAGATGGAAATTTTCATGAGGACCTCTAACACAAATCACCAAGCGCAGCTAAAGCTTGCTCGTAGGAAGGAATCAACTTCTGCGCCAAATGAGGAAGTGAGGTAGAGGGAGCAGATTTAGAGAAGGTGAAAGCTCGCTATGGAGCTGAACTCAATTGGAATTTGGGAATTTTGAGGAGATTGCTATCAGAGAAACTCTGAGCGAGAACTCTCCACTTTTTTCATGGTGGGGTAAGAAAGATGGTCTCCAACTCTATGCAGAGTTTGCAGGAAGTTTCCATACGAGATATCCCCAACCGAGGAGGAATAGGGTGCCTCCAATTGGAGTGATTGCGCCAAGCCAGCGAGTGTCAGTGATGGCGAGGAGGTACAGACTTCCAGAGAAAACGAGGATTCCAGCGATGAACAATCCGGCAGCAAGGCGTAACTCTCCGGATGTTAAATTGAGGGCGGGTAAACAGAGTATGACGAGAGTGTGCAAGGAATGGTAGTTCCATGCCGTTTGAAAGACCTCCTTGTGGTAGTCGGTAAGAGAATCTTTTAGTGCATGGGCTCCGAATGCACCGATGGCGACGGAGAGGAAGCCAAGTATCGCTGCAATTCGAACCACGCTCATCTTGATTAGAAAGATACCTGAGGAGCTTGTTTCGCTGCTGCCGCCTCAGATGCATCAAGTTCAAAGAATTCTTTCGCCGTGTATCCGACAAACCCCGCGATGATATTTCCAGGAACTTGCTGGATAGCAGTGTTGTAAGTGGCCACGGAGTCGTTGTAGTGCTGCCGAGAAAAGCCCACCTTGTTTTCGGTCGAGGTGAGTTCCTCTTGTAGCTTTAAAAAGCTCTCGTTTGCTTTTAAGTCTGGATACGCCTCGGAAAGAGCAAATACTTGGCGGAGCATTCCGGTAAGCATCCCCTCAGCTTCAGAAACTCCTCGAACATCTCCTTTTGCCGCGGCGTTCATAGCTGAGTTTCTTGCCTGTATGACTTTTTCTAGAGTCTCCTGTTCGTGCTTTGCGTACCCTTTAACTGTTTGAACGAGGTTCGGGATGAGGTCATAACGACGCTTTAACTGCACGTCGATCTGTGACCATGCGTTCTCAGTCGCGACTTTTTTCAGAACAAGGCCGTTGTAAATGCCGACTGCCCAGAAAACTATTGCAGCGGCTACTCCAAGAATAATCAGTACACTTGTCATGGTGATCGGTCCCTTGTTTGCTCGAATGGTTTTAAGTTCCGGAAGACTAACAGAATTTATCGGGGTCGAGAAGCGCGGAAAGCAAACTCCCCCAAAGGTCCCTGAGGAGCGGAATCCCGCGCTTAGAGACGGTTCAAGCGACAGATTGAATGGATTCTATGACATGGTGTGCGAAGGAGAGTCCAAACTGCTCGCTTCGCCCGCAGGTCCCTTCTTTTGCCGGGGGGACGAGCCGGACCAATTCTGAGGGGAGGGCCATTCGTTCGGTGAGCCACTCCTCATCATCTGGAACGAAGACTTTCTTTGGGGAGGCACGGCGGCAGAACTCCTTCATCGCCTCAAGGGCAGAGCTGTTGTCGATATTCTTGTCAAAGCCTAATCCACTCGTGATGACGATGTAGTCTGGGCGAGCGAGGTGGAGGTACTGTGGGACTTCCAGAGAATTGGTGAGGCCGTACTCAAGAACATTCACCTCTGGGCCACTCTGACCTCGAATCGCTTGTCCAAGGGCTACTATGAGCGAACCGAACTTTCCAACCAGAGAAGTTGGCGCTGGAATATCAAGTAGGGAGTAGCAGAGTCCAACTAGGGTATTGTGTGAGAGCGTTGAGCTCTGGACCGATCCGCTTTGTTCGAGCTCTCTGGTTATAAGACGGCGAACTACCGTTTTCCCGCGTAATCCGATCACGGCAACGGTGCTCGCTTTGCAATTTCGCCGGGAAATACGGGTGAGCTCTATAAGCAGCTTATTTCTGAGTGAGGTGAGGATGCTGGAAGGTGGAACTCTTTCGTTGGGTGAAGTTGTCGGAGTCTGATTCGCTACTCGTTTCGAGACTCCAGCTTGCAAATACTCACCTAACCGAGACATCCCTTCGCGGATATCTTTTTCGGAACGTCCAAAATTTATACGGATGTGTGATTCGCCGCTTGGGCCAAAGGCAGCACCTTCTACGAAAGCAACCTTTTGTTTTCTCAAAATGTCGTACACGAGTTCTCTGCTTCGTCTTGCAAGCGGTACCGTGTCTTTGATTCTCGGGAAGGCGAAGTAGGTGGCGCGTGGGACCTGATAATCGAGCCATTCAGACATCTGGTCGAGAAAAGCTACGGTAAGGTCTCTTCGCTCGCGAAATTCGGCTATAAATCGCATCCTCGCTTCGTCCCCGTACCGCAGAGCTCCAAGAGCGGCATATTGAGAAGCGACTGGAGCGCAGGAAACCATGACATCGTGAACACGGAGCAGAGTGTCTGCGACTGCTTTGGGGGCGGCTAGGAATCCTACTCGCCACCCGGTCATGGCGTAAGCCTTAGAAAAGGAGCAAACCCGGATAATATTGTCCCTAGCCCACGGGAATGAAGCGGGAGAAACATGTGGGGTGTCTCCGAAGTAAAAGTCCTTATACACCTCATCTACGATGACGTAGAGGTTTCGCTCCACTGCAAATCGAAGAAGGGCTTCCAGGGTATCTGGAGAATACACTGTTCCCGTTGGATTGTTTGGGGTACAGAGAAGAATCGCTTTGGTTCGATTGGTCACCGCTTGTCGAAAAGCATCTAAGTCGAGATCGAACCCGCTGTCTTCATTCAAAGCGACGTAACGAGGTTCGGCTTCCGCTAATCGAACGGAGCCAATATATGAGGCGTAAGTCGGAGAGGGAACGATTACTTCGCAGCCCTTCTCCACGATACTGAGGAGTGTTGCGGTCATTCCCTGAATGGAACCGGCGGTAACGATAATCTCTGAGTCTGGATCGTAAGATGCTCCATCCGCTCGCAAAGAAAGGGAGAGCTCTTCACGCAGCTCTAGGAGGCCAGGCGAAAGAGAGTAGCGATCGCACAAACCTGCTCTCATACACTCTTCCACGAAGTGAATAACTTCGGTTGGGGTGGGAAGGTATGGAATCCCCTGCGCCAGGGAGATCGAGCCTGGAATTTTTGAGGCGTGTAACTCAATCTCTTTAATCGGAGATAGACTAAACCCTTGAGAGCGTGAGCTCATGGCGGGGAGTCTGTCTTTCGGAGAGCCGGAGCTCGATGAGATAGCCATTGTGATGACACTAACAAGTCGTCACCGCTTCTGCCATATCCTCGAGGAGTCTCCTAAGGAACCGCTGAACCAGTTCTGTCAAGACGCCTACAATGACGACTAGGTAATCTAAAACCGTTCCGCGGCACCGGTTTACGGGTCGCGTCACGGTCCAAGGTCATCGACCTCGATACTTATTCAGAGCATCCCTAAGCCAGAGCTTCCCTGTTGCGGTCCTTAAAAGTAATGGCACTACATGCCATTGTTCATGGTGAACGTTCTAATCGTAACGCTGAGATGGATCGGCGATTTCGTACTGCACGAGTTCGCCGCTAGTCAGCCGGACTTCCACTACGAGGTTTTCTGGATAGTCAGCCCCAGCGCGTTCGAATCGGAAATGTTCACGATTCCCGTTGGCGACCCCAGTCCCACGACCTCTTTCGATGATATTGCCGTTCTCATCTTTTAGAAGGAGATCTGCTACTCGACGGGAGTATTCGGTTGGAAGGAGGATGACGAGCTTGCCATCGCTTTCGGATTCGGGTTTAAAAACGAACTCATCTGCGCCATCAACAGATACTCCATCAGGTGTGACGAGATCTCCACCTTCGGTAGAAACTTCGTCGCTAGTGGCATCTGTGGTATCAGTTGTCTCGGCAGCGAGAGCCGCAGCGGGGAGCTCGCCATTTGCAAGTGCTTCAAGGGCAGCTCTGGCTGACAGAAGTGCTGTTTCTAGATCCGCAGTGGCGATCGTTGCGTCACCCTCTCCGCCACGGCCGTCGTATAGAGCGGTTAGGTTGCTGTCCAACTGTGCTGCCATGAAGGAGTGATCGTATACTTCGTCATGCTCGCTCTCGGTGAGATGTCCCGCGGTAACCATGTCCTCCAGCGCCATGTTCGCTGCTTTCTCAACATTGATGTATCCATCGCCGCGGGTGAGTTCACTCTTGTGCTGTTCAAACTGTTGAGAGAACGCTTCTGCTGCAGAATCCCCTTTGGTTGCTTGGAGTCGTTCTTGAATGACGGCGGCAAAGAGTTCCTCTTCGTTCACGACAGAACTGCCGGTAGAGGAAAGAAGTGCCCGTAGGTGGCCATCGAACTCCGAGCTGCCTGTTGAGCTAGCGCTCGAGGATAGACTCTCCGTGGAGAGGGCGGAGGTGGCGGGGACGGTTGTAACCTCCTGAATCGTCTCTGTATTTATTGAAGTGCTCATCGGTACCTGCTCCTTGTACGCATAAACATAGTTTTGAGGCTCTCCATCCCTGAGAGCTATTCACTGAATGGAGGAGCAGAATGTGTGCCAAGTGGAGAGGATTGACGGCGTGGACGCCGCAGCTCTCATTACTCTTGGAGCTTTTGAATTAAGAGTTCCCCAGCAAGACTCGCAAAGTCGGCCTCGGTTACAACCCCAATTAACTTGCCATCCTTTGTCACTGGCAGGCAGGCGATCTGTTGCTCTCGCATCATCTTCAGGGCGTCTAAGGTGCTTGTTTCCGGAGTAATGGTTTGAGGGTTGGTTCTCATGAGATCTTTTACCGGGACGGTTACTTTTTCATTCACTGAACTCATATTCGCGAAGTGGCGAAGAATAGCTCGGTAAGAAACGATGCCGGTCAGGTTATGATCTTCGTCCTCAACGAGTACGTGACGAATTTTATTCCAATCCATGAGGTTCGCAACGAGCTCAATGCTTTCCTCCTCGGACACGGTATAGAGATCGGTCGTCATGTACTGCTCAACACGCACGTAGTTTTCTTTCGCATTACCAGCAAGCTCGACAGCGGCAAGTTTCCAGCGATGAACAGGCTTATTCTGAACCTGTTCATTCACTGTGGCTGCAGTGAGGGCGGCGAGCTTCTCTGCTCGAGAGGCTCCCCCCTTTGGAAACTCTCGAATGGAGTTCAACATCCAATCTGCGCCGGTTCGTCGAAGGGAAACTCGTTCTTCGATAATTCCCAGGTACCGGGCGACGTCTCCTCCAGAAAGCCCTGCTTGTAACAGGCTCTCCTTCGCTAAAGGAATAAGCTCGTTGAGGATGAGATCTTGGGCCGGTAATCGCGAGCCATCAAACCAGTAAAGCTCCGTTGCTAGCCCCTGTTTGCATGCAGATTCAAAGTTGTCCCGTACATCTTCGAACGGAATTTTCCCTTTCGGATCGCCGTACCGCTGCTCAATGCCGAACATCATTCCGAGCCAAAATGCGACGTTAGCCATTTCGTCTATGACCGATGGCCCGGAGGGGAGGATGCGGTTTTCTATTCGCAAGTGAGCAACGCCATCACTCACCCCATAACAAGCGCGATTCCATCGCCAAACGGTCCCGTTGTGAAGGGCAAGCGCCTTAAGCTTTGGAATCTCACCATTCTCAACCATTGCCACGGACGAGCTCTTCTCCTCAATATCGTTGAAGAGCGTTTTAAAGCGGGAGATATCATCCCGGAAGATCTCGAGCACTGAGGACTCTATCCACCCCTGTCCAAAGCTTACCCGGGGCCGGAGCTCGCGTAGATGAGCGCTTGTTCTCCGAGTGTCTACAGAGTTTTGAAAGACAGCTACTCTTGTTTCATTCCAGAGGCGCTTGCTAAAGAGCACCGGAGAGTTCGTTGCTGCCGCAATAATCGGTGCCGTAACAAGTTCTGCAATATTGTACATCTTCGCGAATGCGTGTGGGTCTACCTGAAGGTGCACTTGAAAACTGGCATTACACGCCTCGAGCATCACGGTATCACTCACGAGCCGTAGTTCATCAACCCCTTTGATATTTACCTCATATTCCGGGCCACGGAGTTTTTTCAGCACCTCTTCTAGCGCTCTGTACCTCGGCTTTGGAGTCATGTAATCAGCAGAGGCGTGCGATTTGTGAAGGGTGGGGAGGATGCCGGTAAGCACCACATGACCACCAAATGTGGCGAGCTTCTCTCGGGCGGTACGGAGCTTTCCGTTGAGCAGTTTCTCCATATCGCTCAAGCAAGAACCAGCGCAGTCGAATGGTGGGAGGTTGAGTTCTAAATTGAAAAGGCCGAGTTCCGTGGTAAACGCTTCATCGTTTAACGCTTCGAGCACCTCCATTGCGAGTGGTGCAGGCTGGTATTCACTATCTACCAGAAAGAATTCTTGCTCGGCACCTACGCGTCGTTTCCCGCTCTCGATCAGTCCGCGTTCGAGCATGAGCTCAAGTGCACGGACATCGTCAAGTAGCGATTGCATGTAAGCGCGTTTGGTTTTTGGATCATCGCTATGTTTAACTTCTAGGGTGCCCATACATCCTCTATGGTTAATAGCTCTTCAGATAGGATACCGAACTCATAAAGCGTAAGATATACCGTTCTCCCATGAAACTTCTCGATCCGGTCCGCAAATAGCTCATCGTTGTTAGCCGTATCCTTGACTTAAGCCGCTCGGTGAAGTGCGGGGCGAGAACGGAATGAGAGGATGAAACAGTTCGTACCCTCTTCCGTAATTCGAAAATCCAGTCCTCCTCCCATCCGTTGCATCCGTTTTCTTGTGAGGGACAGAGAGAATGGCGTCCTCTTGCCCTTTAAGTATGAAGGAAAATTCGCCTCAACATTGGTCGATGGACGAAATATAGCATTCGCAAGATGCGCCGGGATCGGTGGACAGGAATCTCGATAGAAAACCGTTATCTCCGAATGCTTAGAGATCACTTCCAAGCTTATACGCGGAATCTCGTTTTCCTGGCAGAGGGAGCGCGAGTAGTCAGAGAGCGCGGAGAGTACTTCCATAAACTCCTCTTTGTCAGCGATAACTCTCGGTTCTTGTTCTGGAAGGAAAACGGATACTTCTACTCCTGTCAGTCGCTGTTCCTCGGCAAAGGTCTCAAGTACCTTTCCTATAGAAATCGTTCGAAGTTCGCTCTTACCCGCAGAGGCTTTTCCAAATTCCGTTAGCCCTTTTGCAAGCTCATTGAGCTTGTTGCCACTGGTATTCACTGCGTCTTTAAACTCCTCAGTCGTGATTCCGTCATCTAAAAGGGCCACCATCCCTTTGAGAGTGAAAACCTCGTTTTGAATCTCCTCTGCTGCTACTGAGGTGATGTGTTGTAAGTCTTGGTTCTTTTCTTGTAGCTGCTCTTCAAACCGGACCGCCCGCGTGACATCAAGCATGATGGTAAGCGAAGCGATGAGCTGTTGCTGTTCGTCAAATAGCGGAGCCGTTCGTGATTCGATCCACATTTCGAAGTCGGAGTGGTGAAAAAAACGATGACGCATCTGAAAGCTCTCTCCCAGCGCAGCAAGTCGTAAGGCTCGCTGAAGGGAGTCTCGATCTCCCGGATGGACGATGCTGAGAAAGAAATCAGTTTCAGATTGGTAGATAGATTTTAGCGGATATCCACAGAGGACTTCAGTAAAAGGGCTACAGTAGGTGATCGCTCCCGAGCTATTTCGAATGACGAGAGCTGCAGCGAGGTTCTCCACCAATACCTGGTGTCGTTCAAGGAGGAGAGAGTCTTGGTTTTGGGGCGGTTTCTCGGTAGCGGTTCCTCGAAATGCCGTTATAAGTTTCTCGATAATACTCATGCCATCTGTAACCTCTCTTTTTCCTCATCAAAGAGCTTGCCAAAGTCTTTGATGAGATTTCGGGCACCATCACTAGAGATTTCAAGTTTTTCCAAGGCCTCGAACACCTTTAGAGAAGCGTTGTTTTGTAAAGTAGTGAGCCCGCTTGGAAAGCCGATGCGCAGTTTGTGGGCTATGAGGTCTGCAGCTTTCACAATTAACGGTAAGGAGGCACGTTGAAGATCTTCGAGAGGATCATGGTGTAGCCGCATCACCATTTTTAGCTCATCTGAGAAATTCCACAGTTCCCCGATAAACTGGCCGAGTTCGCAGTGGTTAAACGGGTAGACCTCTTCCTCTTCGGCCGTAAAGGATCCGTTTCTTCCGGCTTTCTTGAGTATCATTTCGTATTGCGTCGAATTGATTTCAAGGAGCAAGAGCTTTCCAACATCATGGAGTAGCCCGCCAAGAAAGGCCTCGTTCTCTCGACCAGCGGCCTTCCGGGCAGCGAGCTCTCGACTAAATACTGCCACCGCAACGTTATGCTCCCAAAGTTGGTCACGAAGTGGATGGGTGCTGGGAAAGAGAGCGCTTAATGTCGAGGCGCCAAGAATATTCCTTAACTCATTGGTTCCAATGGTTGCGACGGCCTCTACCACGCTCTGGCTGCCGTTTCCTCGGTCGTAGTAAACGCTATTTGCAATCTTGATGATCTTTGATGAGAGTCCCTCATCTCCCTCAATTGCTGCGACGAAGTCGAGGGCCTGTGAGTCTGGATCTGTTACGACCATAAAGATGCGTTGTGCGGAGTCGGGGAGGACGGGGATCGCCTTCGACCCGAGGGAGTTGGAGATTGTCTGTTTAAACCCGGCCGGTAGGCTGGGAAGGGCGAGCTTCTCCTCTTCCTTCTTCTTTCCCCCGAATAACTTGTTCCACATGGCTCGATACCTTCCGTCTGACTCTGTTTCCTGTTGTGAGGAGAATAGGTGATTGAACAGGGGGGGCTCAAGAGCGTTTTGCCTCCTCAAACTGACTTGAGCTTGCAAGAGAGGCTGTACAATTCGATACTGCTCCTCCTTATGAGTATCGGTGTAAGCAGTACAGGAAGTGATAATTGGGAATCCGATAAGCCGGCATCCCGTTTGGGAATTCTGAAGAATCTGTCAGGCACTACCTTACTCTTTGCCGGGCTCCTCTCGGTTTATGCCTATTTCTTTCTCGAGAGCCTTCCGCTTTGGTTCCATCCTGGGTGGACGACTGATGATGCTCTACAACAGTGGTTTCCTCTTCATGAAGTGCTCACTCCAGGAATCTTTTCCGGAGACCTGATATACGAGGCGATGTCTGGGTATCTCGCTCCTCTCCACTATTGGGTGTGTGTGCTCGCTACCTATCTGACCGGAGATCTCATCGTAGCCTCTCACTGGGTGATGCTCATTCAGCTGACCCTGTCGGTTGGATTTTTGTTTCTCGCGGTTCGGGTAGTAGGAGGGACACCAGCAGCGCTCTTTAGCGTGTTCTGGCTTCTCCATACTCGGCAGATTGTGCAACGCCTGACAGCTGGCCTTCCGAGAGGATGGTCCGCAGTTGTGATTACTGCTTTTTGCTATTTCGCTTTTAAAAGGAACCACAAAGGGGTGCTTGTGGTCCTCTTCCTCGGATGTTTGTCTCATCCGCCTACCACTCTCATCTGCGCAGGAGCGTACGGGTTATGGCTCGTGTATGAGGTTGTCGTTCGTCGGAATGGCACCTTCCGTAAGCCTCTGCTTATTCTTCTCGTGTTGTCCCCACTTTTCGCATTTACCACCTTTAAAGTGGTAGAGCGTTCAGAGCGAATCGGGCAGATGGTGAGTTTTCAAGAGGCCAGCGAATCTCCTCAGTTTCAGTTCCCCGATGGGCGATTTCCATTTCTCCCACATCCGAACATCACTGATGAGTGGCATATGTTCGCGTTTCAGGCATTCACAGGTAGATTTTATAAGCCGGCGAAGTTCTTCCGGAAGTATATCCGGGAGCTTGTTGTGCTCCTATTTGGAGTGCTGCTCCTTGTTGCTTGGCGTAGGAAGATTGCGCCATTGCCGACCGTGCTGGCTACTTTTTTTGTGAGCGTAATTGTGGTGTATCTCCTCTCACGGCCATTGGCCTTTAAGCTCTATGTGCCGAATCGGCACCTGCAGTTCCCATTGGCTATGTTTTGGATAATGGCATTCCCTGTTCTTACCTGGCGGGTGCTGCACTTTAAGACGGCGG
Organism: Bdellovibrionales bacterium; assembly: GCA_020434495.1. Lineage (GTDB taxonomy): Bacteria > Bdellovibrionota_C > UBA2361 > UBA2361 > RFPC01 > RFPC01. Next base: position 13,217 of record JAGRAT010000041.1, read on the forward strand.
TAGTTGATGGCTGGAGAGATAGTGCGGCTCGAAGCAGCTGGCTCAGTACATTTGGACTATTGAGCTTGCTTGCGCTGATATTTGCTGGAGGTGGGGATGGTCTAACCGGATCGGCGAATTTTAACTATTCTACGACGAAGAAAGGAAACGTATTTGTCTGGGCTGAAAAATTTACCACCAAGGACTCTGTTTTTGCCGGTCATCCCAAGCTTATCGATGGCATGATGCTCTTCGGAAAGAGAAAAGCTTACGCCACGAACGAGACATATCATCCATTTTATCCCACCTATCGGACAGAGATAGAGCGTCGCCTCGGAATCACTTTTCGTGCTCATTACGCGCAATCACTTTCCGAACTGTACGATATTCTCGCTCCCGAGGGCATTGACTACTTTGTCTTCGACAGAAAGAAGTTCTATCCCGAATCTTTGAAGTCGGAGAAATTCTATCCACCATTGGATGAGCTCGTGAAGTCTCTTACTGATAAGCCGGCGGATTCCTATGCCTACAAGCAGCTTCCCTCAGAGGTGAATCTCGAGGAGTTCCCTCCGCTTGTTTTTCGAGATGAGTATGCCGCGGTAGTTGATCTTAAAGCGCTTGGTGCTTGGTTGAAAAAAGGTTCATGATGAAAAATTCCCCGGAATTTCAAGTTCGACGAGATATCTATCGTCGGATACTTCTCTCGGTATTTATTGGAGTCGTTGCGACGGCGCTTGGCCTGTCGTTTGGGTATCCTACGACCCTCACCCCTGAGAAGGACTACCGGACCTTTTCCGGAATTGCTCGTGATGGATGGATTGAGAACGGGGCCACGATTTCCTTGCCAAGGCTTTTCTCGAGAGGGAATCGCATGGCTTTGGATATAGGCAAGTGGCGCCCAGCCGGGCAGCCACCCGCCGAGCTCTCGTTCCTCTTGTGTGGGAAAGAGATAGCCCGTCACATTATCGTAGAGGATAAGACCGTTGAGTTATTTCTTACGGGAGATTGTCAGCCTCGGGTAGTTGAGATGCGGGTATTGAACCCATTTATAGCCAGTCCAACGGATCAGCGAGAACTCGGAGCGCAGCTTCGAAAAGTCGAGCTGAGCTCTCGCCTGGGTCCTCCTCTTATTACCCCAGATTACATCTTCGCTGTCGCTCCCTTTGTTCTCGTGCTCATGTTGCTCACCATTGGACTCGTTCCAATTTCATATAGTCTGCCAAGTGTGCTGGCAGTGGCCACCTGCGCCGGATGGCTTATCGCAACCACCCATATCGCTCCTACTGCGAAGCTGTTCTATCCGTGGATAGTGGTCGTCACCTCGCTCTTTGGGATGCATGTAGCAAAAGGCTATCGTGGGAAAGAAGAAGAAGTGGCCGAGAACTGCTCTGCTACCTCGCTGTTGGCTCTTGCCATTATTCTGGGAGTTGGCGGCTACCTGAGGTTCGTTAACCTGGACTTCGGACTCCCGATGAACTACCACCCAGACGAAGTGCCGAAGGTGAACGCTATTATGCGGATGTATGCTACCGGCACCCTAAACCCGCAATACTTCTTACATCCCACGCTCCTTCTCTACAGCGCCTATGGCATGAACACCTTGCTACATGGCATGTCGATTTTCGATGGAGAGTTTCAGTCCACCCTTGTACTTGCCGGGAGGTTGGTGAGTGCTTCGGCTGGTTTCCTCTCTATCTTTCTTGTGTACAAGATCGGGAAACTCCTCTTCTCGATTCGTGAAGGACTTTTTGCGGCCGCGCTGCTTGCGGTCTTCCCGCTCCATGTGACCTGTAGCCGTTATCTCAAGGAAGACTCTCTTCTTACCTTTTTTGTTCTGCTCTCTTTTCTCTTCACCGCTCTTGCCTATAAGCAGAAGAAGCCGGGATGGCTTATTCTCTCCGGGCTTTTTGCGGGTTGTGCTTCCTCTGTGAAGTATTCAGGACTTCTTGCCGCAGGAATACCTTGTCTTGGGGCCATGTGTGTGGAGCGACGTTGGATTCCGAAATCTGCTTCTACCTACCGTTACCTTGCCGCCGCGTTGATCCTTGTTCCAATTGCATTTGTAGTCTGTTCTCCCTATGTAGTGCTCGATTCTCCCAAATTCATCAAAGACTTTACGGTAGAGCAGAATCACATGTCGAAGGGACATTACTTTGCCATTACCCCGTGGTCGCAATATTGGACTTACCACATAGAGCGCAGCCTTTTTAACGGTATTACCTCGCCGCCATTTTTCCTTACATTTCTTGCTATTGGATTTATCGCTTGGCGCCAGTACCTCCCCGGACTCATGATCCTCTCGCTCATTTTTGCATTCTATTTCCCGGCCGAGTACGTGAAGGCAAAACCCGCTCCGCAACCGGAAAGGTACATCTTGCCGTGCTTACCCTTTATTGCTCTTGCCATTTCTTCCTTTTTCTCCCGTATCGTACCAGGACGACTGACTTTCCTCTTTTTGTCGGTGATAGTGCTTCTCTCGCCAGCATTGCGTTCTTTTCAGCTTCATAGCGAGTTGGTTCCGGACACAAGACTCCAGATGGCGAGGTGGATGGAAGAGAACTTGCCGCAAAGGGCCAAGGTGTACATTGATCACAAACGGTATTCTCCCGAACTCTCCGAAGAACGCTTTGAGATAACGTATGCTCCTCGTGCGGCGATTCACAAAGATCTGGATCTCGAACTTCTTACAGGTGAAGGGCAAGAGTATCTGCTCTTGTCTAGCCTCTGGTACGATCGGTATTTTTCTCAGCCGAGAACTGATGAGGCAGTAAAAAAGAAGATCGAATATATCTTAGAACATGG
>JAGRAT010000419.1 GCA_020434495.1 Bdellovibrionales bacterium
CCATTGATGGAATTCAGTGCACATTTGTCGTTGAAGGGAATACGTATCGGGTTCATTCTCCCCTTATTGGACGATTCAACGCTGAGAATTTACTTGGAGTGTTTTCGTTGCTCTGTGCCTTAGGGCATCCACCTGCTGATGCTGTTGCTCTGCTAGAGCGAATTGGTTCACCGTCCGGACGGATGGAGCGGTTCTCCTACGGTGACGCCAAGATCTTCGTTGATTATGCGCACGCCCCTGATGCTCTTCGTAACGCACTTTCTACCCTTAAAGAAGTGACGGAAGGCCGGCTTTGGGTACTTTTCGGAAGTGGTGGTGGGAAAGATCCACGGAGAAGGGCTGGAATGGGAGCGGTCGCGAAGGAATTAGCCGATGCCGTCGTTCTTACCGCTGATAACCCGCGTAAAGAAGACCCCCAGAAAATAGTCGAAGATATCCTTGCGTCAGGAGTGCAGGTGCAGTTTGTCGAGTTGGATCGCGCCAAGGCCATAGAAAAAGCGATTCGAGCAATGGGGGAACGTGACGTGATGCTCGTAGCAGGGAAGGGGCAGGAGGATTTTCAGATTATCGGAGATAAGACTTTTTACTTATCTGATCAGGCGGAAGTACAACGTGTCATTGACGAGTTACAGGCGAGGTAATGGTATTTCGAGTTTCCTCCCAAGAAGTGGCCAACATTATCGGTATCGGTGGGGGGCATCTCGAGCGAAGTGGGTGCCGGGGAGTATCGACTGAGGTCGCGACGTTAGAGGCAGGGCAGCTTTTTCTCGGAGAGAGCTCCTCAGCTCAGCAGGCCTTTGATAGAGGCGCTTCTCTATTGATTACGGACAAAACGGCATCTTTGTCTGAGGAAGCAAAGCGCTACGCGTTAGAGGTGCCTTCTCTTTCGGATACGTTTTGGACTCTATTTCGTTGGTGGAGAAAAGAACAGAAGGCGGCATTTATCGCTCTGGTGGGAGAGGAACCGGTATTGTCCTGGTTTCAAGAGGTGCTCGCCCATCTCTTGCTACAAGAGAGAAAAGGTTTCTATCGAGGAAGGACTCTCAGTCAGGTAAGGGAGGACGACGAGCTCCGGGTTGCAGCTGAGACGATGAATTGTGAAGAGGAATGTTATTGGTCGATGCTCCTATTGGATTCAGGGAAGAGGAAGCTCTTCGAGGCACTCGTTCCCGATGTCGTGTGTGTCGATCGGGCCTCGGAAGGTATTACTTCCTCTCTTCAAGCGGAGAAATTCTCCAACGCCTATTGTTTGGAGCCTATGGGAAACTCGGCCGAAGGGTATAAAGGGTTTGCTCCTCCGCAGAATGAACAGATTACCTCGATGCACCTTGGAAAGGTAGGATATCTTTCCGATGATTTTTCTCTCTCCGACTGGCCAATCCCCATGCTCCGTTCCGCACGGAGTATACGTTTAGTGCGAGACGTTGCTAAAGCAATCGGAATAGAGCTCGCTGAAGAGCAGGTCGCTTCACTCGGCCGACGGTTTTATCCACCACCGCACCTCGGATTCTCTATCCCGTTAGGTGAATCTGGGAGTATCTGGATAGAGCGCAGTTCCACCCCGAACGTGGAGGAGGTGGGGACTCTTCTTCAGGATACTGGAGCTGAGACCATTGCCTTTCTCGTTGAGGATGAGGAAGGGGCTAGAGAGCTTGGGGCGTTATCGGGTAAGGCTCCGGTTTTTTTGTGGCCTGTGAATTCTTCTCCGGGAGAAGGCTCGATTGGGAATGTTATTTTGGTAAAGACGTTTCAGGAGGCTATGCAGGCCCTCCTTCAGACACCACCATTTTTTTTGATCGCCTTCGTGAATAACGCAGATCATGCGCAGGAGCTCTTTCTTATGAGGGATGAACTTTATAGCATTGCGAACTCCGCAACGGACACGGTAGAGGACTCATAATGGTATATCACCTCTTGTATTCTCTTTTTGAGATAAACATCTTCCGGTATCAGACATTCCGAGCCGCACTCGCCTTCGTGTTTACCTTTGTCTTTGTATTAACTTTCCAACCGATTTTCATTAATCGATTAAAGCGAATAGGAATTAAAGGCCAGCCTATTCGCGAGGAGGGGCCAAAGGACCACTACAGTAAGCAGGGGACTCCTACCATGGGCGGAATGGTAGTGATCGTGGCAATGCTCCTCTCGGCCCTTTTGTTTAATGAGCTCACGAACATCTATGTGTGGATGGTTATCGTCGTAATGCTCGCTTATGCAGCCCTCGGATTTCTCGATGACTGGAAGAAGGTAACTAAGCAAGATTCTGGAGGGGTGAGTGGAAAGCTTAAGCTTGCCTGGCAGTTCGGGGTAGCGCTTCTCTTAGGTCTTATCTTGTACTTCACAGGATTTCCCTCGGGCCTGACGTTCCCCTTTTTCAAAGAGGTCTTTGTTGACCTCGGCTTTTGGTTTGTCCCTTTCGTTATGATCGTTATAGTTGGATGCTCCAACGCTGTGAATCTTACCGACGGGCTGGATGGACTTGCCATCGGCCCTATTATGACTGTTGCTGCCGCGTACGGAGTGATTAGTTATGTCACAGGACACGCTGAGTTCTCTCACTACCTTGGGATAGTCGGAATACCTGGTGTTGGTGAGCTTTCTATTATCCTTGCTAGCGTTGTCGCAGGGGGACTTGGATTTCTCTGGTACAATACTTTTCCTGCGCAGGTATTCATGGGAGACATCGGCGCTCTGAGTTTGGGCGGGGTGCTCGGCACTATAGCGGTGCTTGTGAAACAAGAGGTTCTGCTTGTTATTGCAGGCGGTATTTTTGTCGTTGAGGCGCTATCGGTCATCATACAGGTCTATTCTTTTAAGCTTACCGGGAAACGAGTCTTTCGAATGGCACCGATTCACCATCACTTTGAGTTGATGGGATGGGCGGAGCCGAAAATCATAGTCCGCTTTTGGATTATTTCGATTGTGCTAGCGATTGTCTCCCTGACTACTCTGAAAATTCGATAATGCAGATTGGCGAATTTATACTAGCCGCCAATGAAGATGCCCGGTCTCACGGTCAAAAGCTGCTGGGCTTTTGCCTGTTTTTAGCGGCTAGTATGTGTTGTCCCTCCGGGGGCTTCCGGCA
>JAGRAT010000420.1 GCA_020434495.1 Bdellovibrionales bacterium
TTCATTTTCGCTCCTTGTGCGCATTCCCGTGAACGCAATAAATCTGCCGGATTCTGCCTTTGGTTTCCGGAAAGTCCAAGAGAAAAAATGCGGTGAATACGGAGCTTCCGGAGGAAACTTGGTTAAAAAGGACATCAGGGGATAGTTCCACTTTATTTGTAAGATTTCCCTTTAATTTCAGCTTTCAAGGCCAGCTTCCTTCTCCCTCTTCTCAACCAACCTCACCAAAAATCTGCTCACATTTTCCTAATACTCTCTTGACTCCAGTAAAGCATTTTGTGATACCTGAAACATCGTTGCTCTTATCAAGAGAGGTTGAGGGACAGGCCCTGCGACGCCTCGGCAACTGCAAACACCTTCGAAAAAGCGCCCATTTTTCAGGTGTGAGTGTGTGCCAAATCCTGCTGAGCTTCCGATGATTGTCGTTTTGATTCTCAATCGGAGATTCGGAGAGATAAGGGTAAGGAAAGACTTTTGCTCTATCCTTACGCACTGCTTTTCTCTTTTCTCACCGATTTCGAATCAACTGTAGAGTCCTATGGCACTGCTGTGCTGGCCGAATTGCCGTATTGGCCGGACTACTGTACTGGCCAGATCGCTGTGCTAGTTAGTATGGCAGTTGCCGCTGGGACAACCAGGTGGGTGTAATTTTCGTTCGTGAATGGCACGACGATCTTTGTTTGAGGTGATTTGCATGGGGATCTCTGAGGGGAACGGAAACGATCCACTACAACGACGAAGTAATGGAGATCCCGTATCGCCGCTAGAAGCTAAAACTTTGGGCGGTGATTCTCCAGTAAGCAGCGGTTCGAGTTTGGATTTTCAGCGGCCCCACGCTCCACATGCGAACCTTGAAATATTTGAAATGAGAGTCGCTGAGCTCGCTCGCAACAAGCCTGAGTTCGCTTTCAACCCTGCTGACCCATGGGCGAAAACGTTTCGTCACGCCTTAGATACTCTCGATTACGGATCCGGGCTAAAGATAGTGGAGGTAGGCGTTGGCCTCGGTGTAAATGTCGCCCTTCTACTCACAAAACACCCGGAAAATGAAGTATGGGGATCAGATTTCGTGCCGGGCGTCATCCCGAAGTCGGAAGAGCTCGTAGCCGAACTTACGGGGACAGATCGTGCACGCGGATACAGAGCCGTTCCGGGCTCTAGCGATCTCCTCGAACACTGGTTATCTGGTGGTCAGTTTCACGGCCAAACGCCGGATCTCATTGTTTGCTGCATCCCACAGGTCATAGATCCTCGCTCCACAGAATCCAATGATGAGCTCTCCCTGGAAGATCGACTAGAACAGCTCAGAACATCTGGAGAGGATGCGGCTCACTACTATGTGCCAAGCTTGAATGGCGTTCGAGACGAGCATTTTAAAAAATTTGTTTCGCTCATGGATGAATACAACTTGGGGCTGAACGCCCGGCTGCTTGTAGAGGCAAGGGAGGTTTTAACGCCAGAAAGCGGTCGAATAGCTATGAATCTCGCTGGACGAGTACCACTCCCGATTTTACATACGATGTTTCGTGAAACTGGCTTTGAAGAGCCACGGATTGTACACCAAACAATCGTTCGCCAAGACGATGTCACAACGAGCATCATGCCTCTTGCAGCCACCGAGCGAAAAGCTGAATTGGCAGAACGTATGCAGGCTCTCTCTGGGTCAAAGACCGATCATCGCTTTGTTTTTTACGATAACCCTGACGGCCGGGGTCGACCACTTTGCGCAATGGAGGCCTACTCTCGCGAACTCTCGCGTCAACCGAACTATCACGACCTTTATGTTTTGGAATCTCGTCCAAAACCGTTAAGCTAATGGCCAAAAGAATGCGGGAGCGAATGTGGATAGGCGAAAAGAGGTGACCGACAATTTTCAAAATCGGCTACGAGACGGGATCGTTCTCCTCGATGGGGCAATGGGGACAGAGCTCCTTCGCCGAGGAGTACCTACCAAGCTCCCGCTCTGGTCAGCAGCAGCACTCCTTGAGGCTCCCGAAGTAGTTCAATCAATTCATGCAGATTACATAGCCGCAGGTGCCGATGTCATCACCACCAACACTTTCCGGACAAATGTTCGAGTGGTGGAATATCCAGGATCTCAACATTCTGCAAGAGAGCTCACCCTCAGGGCAGCTGAGCTTGCACTTACCGCGAGGGAAGAGTCCGGTGTGCCAGGAGTTCTCGTGGCAGGAGGACTTGCTCCGGTGGAAGATTGCTACGAGCCTATGCGGGTACCCCCGACGGAGGCCCTCCTTGCGGAACACCTTGTTGTTGCAAAGACACTGCAAGAGTCCGGTGTAGACTTTATCTTTTCAGAAACCATGAACAGCATCAGCGAAGCAGTAGCCACCGCCGAGGTAAGCGACTCAGTTGGACTACCGCTTGCGATGAGCCTTGTCTGCGATCAGGAGGGAAACCTGCTGAGCGGAGAATCACTAACGGAGCTCGTTTCGTCTATAGCGAAATACTCTCCACTGTTTCTCGCCGTGAATTGCCGCGCCCCTGAGGTTATCGATGTCGCTTTAGCGAAATTGAGCGCCTCAGCCGGTGATATTCCAGTCGGAGTGTACGCCAACGGCATAGGCAAACCTGACGATGAAGATGGGTGGAAGTTTCCAGAGGGCTTGGATTTTGCCGCCCAGCAATATCTTGAACACGCAAAGAAGTGGCATTTGGCGGGAGCAAAGGTGATCGGCGGATGCTGTGGAACCACTCCAGAATACATCGCTGCATTGCGCGATGAGTTTATCGCGCGATGAATTTATTGCGCGATGAATTTATTGCGCGATGAATTTATTGCGCGATGAATTTAAAGAACGATGAACGTAAAAAATAGAGAGTCAGAGAAGCAGAGAAACTACCTGCTCTAAATAGCGCTGATCGAGCTCTGAGAACTCGGCGAGCTGTTCACTATCGATATCAAGCACAAAGACCACCTGGCCATTTCTCAATCCGGGAACCACGATCTCAGACTTCGAGCGACTACTACAGGCAATATGACCGGGGAACTCTTCCACATTGGGAACGATGAGCGTCTTCTTCTGTGCCATAGCAGAGCCACAGACCCCC
>JAGRAT010000421.1 GCA_020434495.1 Bdellovibrionales bacterium
GATAGGTCTCCCATCGGGATTCCTAGCAAGGACAAGCTCTGTTTGTTCGGATGGAAGGTCATGATACGCTCGCTCTTCAATCGCCTGCGCAATGCCGTCTACCGGGAAAACATCGAGAAGCTCCGAGCCAAGGAGATTCTCACTCTCCTCTCCAAGGATGATCGCGGCGGCACCATTAACCAGGACCACTGTAAAGGTGTGATCAGTGACAATGACTCCTCCTGCCATTGATTGAAGGATTCGACTAAGATACTGATTGCTTTTCTCTACCTTTTGATGCTCCAAATAGAGTTCTCGAGTTTTATCCTCGATCATCTTTTCCAGAAGAGATACCTTGCGGTGTGCTCTTTCGTACTTTTTCTCGATTACGAAATTCATACGCCATCTTCCTCGTTGCTAGTTCCGAACTTCAGGTGGAATATGCACTGCCCTTCCTCCATATCAATGATAGTTCTCTGGATGGTGATGGAAGTCTGGAAATGCTCCGCTACTCCCTGAATCAGTCCTTCAGCAAAAGCATAGAGCTTCCTTTTTGACCGATAAATCATGATGAGCTCATTCGGTCCTGGGTCTTCGTAGGAAAACTCCGGTGGCTCGGCATTTTTGAACACCTTCCGAACTTCTACGTGAATGACCTTATCCAAAGTCAGTAGAAAATCCTTCGGGTGAGAAAACTGATTAAGGTAGCCTGGAATTTTTCTACCGAGGTGGGGAAAGCAGTATTTTCCGAATAGAAATGCGGCCTTCTCGAGCGGCAATCCAGTATGATTAATTGCTGCTTTAACGATCGAAAAGAAGTCTTGGTCTGGATAGGTGCCAGGACCAATAAAAGGTTCCTGTGTCGAAAGCTCTGGCTGAGCGCTGTCCAGGATTGACTCAAAGGTTTCATCACCAAAACTTTCAGATATAAAGCACTCGAACAGATTGAATATTTCACCTTTCATTTTATCCCCTTTACTGTAACCTCAAAATTCATCCTTTTGTTGGTATCAAAACGTCTACAAGTATCGGTTCAATAACACCAATCGTTTCCGCATAATTGGAGATTCGCCCCAAGACAAGTTCAGAGACTTCATGGCCCGCGGTAATGAGAAGCACACCATCTTTGGTCTTCACATCGGATAGTAGCTTTTGCCCAACGCATAGCTGCCGAGTGGTTATGGAGTGACTTTGAATGTCAGGACTTTCGTCCGCTTTTCCTTGTGAGGAGAAGAGTCGCTCAATGACATCGAGGACGTTCGGATCGCACCCACACTCATGTGAACGTAGTGCTGCGATTGCGTTATCGAGTGAGCCGGCTTCTCGTTCCAACTTTTTCATCAATTTCACGGCATAAATAATTCGCGAGCCGAGCGGGATCTGAGTTCCTTTCACTTCATCGACCGGTGTGCCGGAGCCGTCGTAACCTTTGTTGACATACCTTACAATCTGAGCAACGGATTTTAACCGTGGGATGTTAGTAATTAGGGATTCACTGGCAAGTGGCATATTGTTAACGAGTGATTGCTCTTCTTCAGTGAGCGTTTGACCGGTGCGAGCTCTTTCCGCAACAGAGTTTGGAAGAGTTATCGCGCCAATTTCACTCAGCATCACAGCAAGCTCGATTGCCCAACTATTCTTCGGATCTAGCTCAGCTGAAACAGCTCGAAGTGGCTGGCGAAGTTCAAGATTGCTTCCGAAGGACATGGGGTCGATCAATGACAGTATATCAGTAAGCAATTTTACACTTCCACTTAGTGTTTTCTGAAGTAGCTCGCGTTCAGCGGTAATGAGCTGATACTGAGCTACCGCATCACGTGTTGCGAGTTCAAGGTCGTCTATGGAGCACGGCTTGTAGAGAAACCGGAAAATATTGCTTTCGTTGACCGCCTGAACCGCAACTCCTTCGTCTACCTTGCCAGTTAACATGACACGAACGGTTTCAGGAGCTTGCTCTCTGACTGAGTTTAGGAACTCTACTCCATTCATCTCCGACATTTGCATGTCGGATACTACTACCGAGAAAGGGCCACGCTCGGTGAGTAGCTCAAGACCAGCTTTCCCACTTGAAGCGATTTCAACCTGATAGTTGCTTCTTAGCTGGCGCTTAAAGGCGCTCAATATGTTTGGTTCATCGTCGACAAAAAGTATCTTGTGCTTATCTACGCTCATAATCGGCTCCTAGGAATTCAGACCACATTTCGACATCCACACCGTCACCGATCTTTCTTTTCCAATTCGACCCATATAGTTGGTGTCAAGTTCGAGCTTAGATTCAAATCTACTGCGTGGCCGAAGCTCATCTTCCAACACGTTGGCAACATGAAGTGCGCTTAACACATTGAATGTGTTTTGATCGCTTTGCTCTGGATTATGGTGGAATGCGACAGCATCAACTATCGGCTTAGGAAGTCCCCAGAGAGCTAAGAGATATGCTCCAATCTCAGGGTGGGTAACTCCAAAGACGGTGTATTCAGCGTGTTCTTGGGTGAAACCTTGCTTGTCTATGAGATTTCTCACCTCTGCATAAAGATCTGGCAACAGTGTCGCCAGGAGAATTCTTCCAATTTCGTGAAGAATTCCTGCCGTTCTCGCTTGGCACTTCTCCTCCTCTGAAAAGGGCTCGATAGTAAATATCCTTTCGAGAATATCTGTGACTCCGTGACAGTGGGCAACGAGCGCTGGTAGCGACAAAACATTTTCCGACAGTTCGCATCGGGAAATAACTTTTGCATTCATGGTGAGTCCTCGAAGGCCTTCGACGCCAATGTTTCGAAGCGCCTCGATCGGGTTGCAGATGGATTTCGATGGTCCAAAGAATGCGGAATTTGAAATCTGCAGAACCTTAGCTGTTAGACCAGGATCGTTGAGAACGAGCCCTTCAAGAAGGGCCATACTTGGACTTGTGCTTTGAAGCTCTTCCAGTAAGCAATCATAGTATTGAGGGATAGTTGGGATTTGTAGAAGTCCAGAAAGCGCTGTTTTCACATTTGAGCAACCCACGAGATCCCGAATTGCACAAGCGTTTCGAATTCGAGTTTTTAGACCTTCTACATCACATGGCTTTGACAT
>JAGRAT010000422.1 GCA_020434495.1 Bdellovibrionales bacterium
GCTTTATGGTGTACTCATACGCCTTCGCTGGATCCTCTTTTATGGCAAGACATACCCGAGCGACGCCTGGGGTGTAGGCTCGAGAGAGCTGATCTGCGGTATCAAGTTGACACTTCGATTCAACTGAAAGCTTTCCGCCCTTATGAAGAGCAAAGGTATCATCCTCCCACTCCAAGAGCTCAATATGCTCGAGATTCTTCAAGCACTCGATAATCTCTAACGAATGCTCTTCACTGAGACAGTTGATGGTGATGTCTCGAATAAGAATATTTGAGTCTCCGTAGAGCAGGGTGAGATCACTCAACGAGGCGTTCCGATTAGCGACCTCTTGAATGATGCGAAGAAAGTGTCCGGGGCTATTTGGGATCTTTATTTTTGCAGTAATTGAAAATCCAGCAGAAGGACGGTCGATTCGGATGTTACTCATAGTGGGGCTCCCGGGCAAAGACTGAGCTGTAAAATGCTTACCAATAATAGTGCCAAGTATGTGGTATTGCTATTGAGTAAAGCTTACTATCACGGCCTTTGCGGCAAATACTTTTAAGAACCGTTATACTCGTTGAAATCATGCCTCGCGATCAAGAGAGAACAAGAGCTTTTACCGCATGACTGACAACCTCTCCGTTATCATCCCAGCTCGTAACGAGGCATTGACCCTCCCTGGTAGCCTCTCAGCGCTCTTTAACTCTGCGAGGATGGCCTCATGCGAGCTTGAGGTAATTGTCGTTATAAACCGATGCTCTGACGCTACTGAACAGGTTGCTAAGGACCACGGTTGCACCGTTGTTCACAGCGACGCGAAGAATCTCGCCATCATCCGCAACGCCGGAGTTCGTGCTGCTTCAAATGAATTTGTCGCCACCGTGGACGCAGACAGTATCGTCTGTGAGGAAATGATTACGAACGTCTTAAGAGAGCTTCACAAACCAAACGTCGTAGGAGGTGGCGTAATGATATACCCATCAAGGTACTCTCTCGGAATTCTCCTAACCGGTTTTATGCTTTTACCAATTGCTCTATGGCATGGTATTTCTGCAGGCTTCTTTTTCTTTCGAAGAAAAGACTTTGACGCCATCTACGGATTCAACGAAGAACTCGTAAGTGTCGAGGATATCGATTTTGCAAAACGGTTAAGAGACTTCGGGAAGCGAGATGGCAGGAGGTTCGTTACCCTCTGGCGCACTTACATTACAACTTCAACAAGAAAGTTTGACCGCTTTGGGGATTGGTACTTCCTCCTTCGCCCACACCTTCTGATGAAACTCTTTCGAGGAAACGACACTAAGGCAGCAAATGAAGTTTGGTACGATTTTGAGCGGTAGTCGAAAATAAGCCTTGAGAGCATTGCTCGAATACAAAAACATTCACGCTTATGCGCAAGCAGAGCATTAAGAGAATAACTGTGAATTTTGGGCATTTTTTAAATTTCATGGGACCCGAACATCTTTTCTCCCAATACTAAGAGTGAGGCGCATTTGAAAAACTCTGCAGTTCTTAAGCACTGCAAGAAGAGCCTTTACATTATTGGACAGAGTAGAAGAGTAGGCTCGGTTACTTCGTTAAGACGATCACTCGCCACGGTTGTTTCAGCGAAGTAACAGTGCTGGTAAAAATGTTTTTCTTGTAGGTTCTGTTCCAATCTCTTGGATCCCTGAGATCCCCGTTTCAAGAGATGCTGGAACTCTCAAATTTTTTGAGGGTTCCAGCATCTCTTACCTCAGCTCGCTACGGTAGCAAGCTTGAGGCCCCACCTTTGGGGAACGTGTGACTCTCTTCAGGGAGAATCTGATGCAAGCTCTTCTCTTGGCGCTGATCGTGGGCTTGATCGCTGGCATCAACCCGCGAATCAAGCTCGTCTTCACCGGGCAGCTTTCGCCCTACTTCATCGGATGGGCCATCCGAGCGGTGTGCATCACCCTCTGCTACTGGCCCTTCTTCTATCTCTGCACCCCTTCGCTCGTTGGACCACTCGGTGGGTGGTTCCTGCTGCTGCTCTACCCAGCAATCGCAAACTTGCTGGTCACAGCACTGAAACCAACCGACTATGAGTTCGAATCGACCGGAGCGGGCTGGTCCCTCCTCATCGGAGGCGGCCTCATCGGGGTGCTCCTCTTCGTCTTCCTTCTCGGTTCTATGGGAGTAACCCGCTGGGAATCGCAGAGGGCGATGATCGGCGAGGTCACCGTCCGTGAAGACATCGAGGAACACTGGAAGCCGGTTGAACTGGAGCACATGATCCAGGTGCAACACGAGCAGGCTCGCTTCCGGGTCGACCAGGCGTTCGGCTCGGCCGGAGAAGCGATCGGGTCAAAGTTCCATGTCGGCGAACTCCACATCCAGAAGGTGGGGGGTAGGCTGATGTGGGTCGGCGCACTCGAGTACAACGGATTCTTCCGTTGGGCAGACGATGAGCTCATTCCGGGCTACGTCACCATCTCGGCCGAGGATCGCAACGAAGATCCGAAGCTCGTGCTGGAGCTCGATGGCAAGCCGCTCGGGCTCCGCTACTCGCCTTCCGCCTATTTCGGGGAGAACTTGCACCGGTACCTCTACTTCGAGAAGGGGTACACGGACGTAGAACTGGTCGATAAGACTCTTGAGATCGATGAGAACGGGCGACCGTTCTACGTCGTCACTCTGGTCAGACCGACCAAGTTCTGGACCTGTACCGACGTGGTCGGGCTCTTGATCGTCGATCCGCAGACCGGTGAAGTCACCGAATTCTCCAAGGAGAAGCTCGGGGACGTTCCGACTTGGGTTGACCGAATCATGCCCGAGGACCTCACCGCAAAGTACATCGACTGGTGGGGTGCATACGTCGATGGTTGGTGGAACTCGAAGACCGCCCAACAAGGGGTCGTCAAATGCACTACCTGGGAAGGCGACTTTCTGAAGGTCGTTTGGGGAAGTGACGGTGCGGCCTACTGGTTCACCGGCATCACCTCAAGCAGTTCGAAGGACGGTGCATTGGTCGGCTATAGCAGTTCTCAAAAGAAATTGCAGCGAAGCGGTGGGTTCTTTTGAGGGCTGCTATAGCAGCAGACCGGAGG
>JAGRAT010000423.1 GCA_020434495.1 Bdellovibrionales bacterium
TTTTTCAAGAGAAGCGCTCTTCATTGCTGGGGAGACCCTCCGGTCTCCTGCTATAGCAGCTCTCAAAAGAACCCACCGCTTCGCGGCAATTTCTTTTGAGAACTGCTATAGAAATCACCAGCAAAAACATTGCTACACTCCGCGATCGCTACTCCATAACTTCTCTGTATCGTTGGATTTTGCTCATTTCACGGACGTTCAGAGCAGCTCCAAGAAGGTTTTTACGAGACTTAAGGTTAAACAATGGCACTATCAGAACGTTCTCCAGACGTTATAAATCCAGATCCAAAAGAGGAAACTCTCGCAAACAGTGTCACTCCAAAGCACATTGTGGTTAGCCGGGACGATCTCGAAGATCCCGAAATCAGTGTTAAAGAACTCCTTGGGGTAACCTCAGAGGAGGAACAGGTCGCCGAAACCGAACAGCGCTCCGCTGAAACCGCACAGGCATTTATGATGCGACTTCTTGAAAAGCCTTTTCGAATGAAAGACGTAAGACTGCGCCACACACCTCCCTGGGTAACCATTGAAGATGGGGAATTTTCGGTGGAAAAAGAGGGAGACATAACTCTCGAAGAGGATGAAGATCCGAGAATCAGTGACGACCTGCCTATCGAAAAACGCACTCGAGTAAAAGGTGCCTTTCAGGTTCTTAAGGGAGATGTCGTGAATCCCAAATCTGAACGAGCGGGCCACTCCCACTTTAGTGGTGGTGTCGTTATAGAAGCATCGGGAAAAGTCTACTTCGAAGACGAAGATCAGAAAAACCAAGCTGCCTAAAGGCTTCCGCCCAAATATTTCTATATCAATCCGCCAAATCGAGCACGCGAAAATAACGCAACTGTTTTTCCATCAACAATTTCTCCATCCGCAATTCCCCGTTCAACCTCGGTTACGGAATATTCCACAACCTCAATATCTTCATCTTCATCTTGAGGCAGAGACGACGGGTGAAGTTCACTAGCGAGAAAGAGAAACTGCCGTTCATCACAAAATCCCGGGGCTGGATAGAGCTCCCCCAGGGAGATCCACTGCTCCGCCCGCATTCCAACTTCTTCCTGGATTTCACGCTTGGCGCAATCGAGGGGCACTTCCCCAATCCCAAGAGTACCGGCCGGAGCTTCCAAGAGATAGCTCATCAGAGGTGCCCGAAACTGTCGTACTAGGAGTAGCGAACCATTTTCGGTCTTCGGTAAAAATACCGCTGCGCCAGGATGTCTTACGGAGTACCGAGTAAAGCTCTTATCCCGATAGGAAAATTCTTCCTCATCCACAGAAAAAATAGAGCATGCAAATACTTGTTGCTGTGATACTCTTTTATGCTCATTCATACGTATTTATCCTTGAACAACAGGAAAATAGTAAACAACTCCAAGGAAGAGAACTACTATGCTAAGCAAGAAACTCCAAAAGCTTCTAAACGGACAGCTCAATCTCGAACTTTTCTCTGCATACACCTACTATGCGATGTCGGCGTATATGGACGAAAGAAGCCTCGACGGATTCTCTCACTGGATGAAGCTTCAAGCAGAAGAAGAACTTATGCATGCTCAAAAGATTTACTCTTATCTCTCGGATCTCGGTGCAAAAATCGAGTTCCTCGCCCTAGAGAAGCCCAAGCAGGATTTCGAGTCCGTACTCGACGCCTTTGAGACCGCATTGGCCCATGAAAAGAAACTCGCCACAGAGCTGAACGAGATTTCGATATCGGCATTTGAAGAGCGCGACAACACCACCGTATCTTTTCTCGACTGGTTTCTCAGTGAGCAAGTGGAAGAAGTGGCTCAAACCACAACTATTTGCGATAAATTATCTCTCGTTGGAGAAGACGGCCACGGAATTCTTTTACTGAACAACGAACTGCGAGATCGAAAGAGAGAAGAAAGCACCGCAGAGTAGGTTTGTCGTGCACGACAGACTTATAGCTGTGTAGATAGTTTGTTGTGTAGATGGTTTTATAGTCGGCTAGGAATTATTGGACGCCTCGTGTCTCAGAGCCCCCATCCTCCAACCAATTCTTCGCCGCACACCCGCCGACCGCGGGTCTATGGAATGGTGACGACGGCGGCATCGGGAGAGTACACCGCTGCCGCCCTGGATTCCTTCATTGAATCGACGGAACTCACACAACAGGATCTCTTTGTCCTTATTGTAAACGATCACCACAAGGTCGATGTCCCGCAAGCGCTACAACAGAGCTGCCGAGTTATCCTGCACGAACATCCCCGCTCATTCGCAGAGAACGCGAACATCTGCACTGCTATTGCGCGAGAGCGGTCCTCTGATCTCTATTTTCTAAACAATGATCTTATTTTTACTCCGGGATGGGCGGAGCACCTTGCCGTACCAATGCCGGTGATTACCCTTCCTGTATCAAACCAAGAGTTTCCTTACGAAGCAGAGGATTTCAAACTCCTACCGCTCATGACTCTTGAGGACTACGCTGGGAAGGAGGTGCTGTTTCGACGGTTTGTTGCGGCTCACCAAGCCCAGAAAAAAGGGTATCAGATCGTCCTTTCACCACCATTCTTTTGCATCCGCATTCCGCTGGAAATACTCATCGAAGTTGGTGATTTTGACCCTACCTTTGGAAAAGGTGGGGCCGAAGACAATGATTACGCTATCAGAACGTACCTCAAAGGATTTGCAATCCTGGCAAGTCGCCAAGCGTATCTGATCCACTTTGGAGGAAAATCCACCTGGGCTGGGGCGGAATCAGCAGCAGAGACACGAGCGAGAGACGAAGCATATATTTTTCGCTTTCGGGAGAAATGGGGGACAAAGCTCGCGACATTGGTCCTTCGCTCTCAGCTCATCAAACGAGAGCCCCAACTATTAAACTCGCTACCAAAAGGACTTCAATCGGCTACCCAAGAAGGGAATTGGAGGCCAGTAATCCTTGCGCTCGCGCGAGAAGAGAAGATTGATTGTTCTCCCTTCACGAGCCCCCCTCCTTCCGTTGGAGCGGTTTACGTTATTTACGATCCCGAACCGTGGTTACATGCTTCATACTTGGCAATTTACAAGCATGTTCAGTCCGTTTT
>JAGRAT010000424.1 GCA_020434495.1 Bdellovibrionales bacterium
TTTATAGATGAACTGCATCGCTGAGGCGGTAATGGAGATTCCACGTTCTTGCTCCATTTGCATCCAGTCAGACGAGGTATTCTTATCTTGCTTTCGGGCATGAACCATCCCGGCAGTGCGGATCATCCCGGCATAGAGAAGGAGTTTTTCGGTAAGGGTGGTCTTTCCAGCATCGGGGTGGCTAATAACAGCGAAAGTTCTTCGCTTCTTCAGTTCTTGCGCTATGAGATTTTCCTTGGACATACGGGACTATTCTCTATCTGGAATCTGCGGCGAGGTCAAAGGAGAGAGCCATTTCGCTAATCCATAGATCTAGTCCGAGATGTGCTTTCGCGCCACCCTTTCTACTCATCGCAAAGGCGCAAAAGCCTAAGGGAGGAATTCTCACTTCCCTGTTCATACGAAAACGGCCTAACATCGCTGCATGTCGAGACGTGCCTGCATACTTTTATCACTCTTTGTGGGTATTTCCAGCTTTCTCTGTGCAGAGTACGCCTTAAGAGCTTTTGGTGTAGTGAACATCTATCCCAGCGTAGCAACCGGGTACTTGGGACCTGCAATAAAAGACGCGGAGCTTGGATGGCGCAATAGACCTGGGGCACAAGAATACGAGCTCAGAACTGATCCGTCCCGAACCTTTCGGCCAACAGTGGCAGAGAATTCTCTACGGGCGACCTCTTCCGCTGATGGTTCGGCTGCAAGGGGAAATGCGGAATTGTGGTTTAGTGGGTGCTCAGTTACCTACGGTTGGATGCTTGAGGATCAAGAGACTTTTCCTTGGAAGGTTCAGAAGGCCTTGCCCAACACTTTAGTACGGAATCTTGGAACCGCGGCTTACGGCACATACCAGTCTATGTTGTTTTACCAAGAGTTAGTAAAGCGATCTGATCCTGATACTTCCTTAAGCCCATCTGTAGATGTTTTACACATGTTTGTGCCAGCTCACCCCGATAGAAATGTAAACACCTTCGAGTGGCTCCGTGGTCAGCAGATTCATAATCCCTTTGGGTGGATGGAGATCCCGTACTGCCTTCTCTCTGATGATGGAGGGCTAGATTGCAGACCTCCTGAGGGGCTTCCGTGGGTGCCCCTTGCCGGAAGGTCTACAGTTTTCGGGCTAGTCGGAGAAGTTATTCAAAAGCAGCGTAGTCGAGGGAGAGAGGAAGTCCGCTTTGCGGTCACAAAAAAACTTTTCAGCCGTTTTCGTGACCATGTGAGCGCAGCAGGAGGGAGATTCCATGTCGGCTTACTGTATCCGGGAGATTGGAACGAAGAGCTTAAGAAGTACTTAGCAGAAGAAAATATTTCGATCATCGACTGCGTCATGCCACAGGCTTCTACCGCTTCTCGGAAGATACCGAATGACGGTCACCCGAATTCGCTAATGACTTCAGAGTGGGCTGAATGCCTTGTTGAGAAAATTAAAATGCTGGGTGACTTTCGCCAGTGAACATTCGGACTGTAGGGAATTCTCCCATTAATGCAGACTATTGCCCAATGAGTTCAATCTCTTTGATATGGAGCGAGGTGTTCGAAGGATTCTTTTGTTCATCGGAATTATAAGAGCCTACTATCCGAATAGCTTGTACGTTGTCCACACCAACTGGAACTTCAACAACTCCAGTGAGCTCTTTTTCCAAATTCATCTCTACCATATCCCAAGTTTCATTGACTTTGAGATAGAGTTGAAAACGATAAGAGCGTTCATCGAAATCCCAAAGGTAAATACGCAACGACTTGAGATTTTTAGATTTGGTGAAGTTTACCTCTATCGGAGAGCCGTAGGGGGCTGCAGCGTAATTCTCCGATTGATCCAATATGCCATCAAAAAGCCGTTCCGGATGTTCCCTTGCTTCGACTGACGCAATTCCGAGATTTTGGTAACGCTTTGGCATGAGAGAACGGGGGGCTGTTTCTGGGGAAGTTTGAATCGCCACAAATGGACCATGGTGCAGCGACCAGTCCGATGATGTTGGCTCAAGCCCCAGCCGCCTAGCGTCTTCTTCCTTGAGGATGAGTGTTAATGGTTCCGATTGAATGAGATGGAGAAGTCGTCCTTCGTTGGTGACTGTGGTAACGAAATCTCTTGCATACAAAATATTTCTGTTCGCAATTATGTAATAATCATGTGTTCCGACTGATTCAAAATATACAAGTTTGTTGGAGAGGGAAGTATTTCGATTGAGGGATTGAGAAAGTGAGGCAAAGAGCTCTGTGAGAGGAGTTGAATATGCAACTGACTGGCGTTGCTCAGTGGAAAAGGTCTCAGCTTCCAGATAATGACTTAAGAGAAAGGGGATAGACCATTTCCTCTCCAGCTGCCATCCCTGGTTGTATCGATGCTCAAGTGCGTGCGCCGGAGTGAGGGAGATAGTCACGTCCCAAGGATCGGTAGTTGTTGTGCTTGAATTAAAGTATATGAGGACTGCCGCAGCGGTTATGGCGAGTAATTTTCGGCGAGATGAGAAGAGCGCAACTACTCCTATAGCGGCAAGGATGTAGAGTGGAACAGCGAGATAGATGAGGAAACGAATATCCTTCCATGTATAGAGGAAGGTAAAAAAACAAAAGATGTCGAGTATCCATAGAAGGCAGAAGATGGCGAATAAGCGATACTGCTGGGTTCGGATACCGGTAAAAAGCCCGAGAGTCGCAAATGCTAAGACTGGCCAAGAGTACGAGGCGAGCATTCCACGGATGTAGTACTTCCACTCAAAGGCGTGGAGAGAGACAAGACTCCCATGTTGGACTCGTTCGGTGTAAATGATGCCAAATTCGAGGAATCGCGGGATGAGAATGATGGCAGCGGAAATGAAGAGTAGCAGTAGCGCGATGTAACTTGATGAACTGCAAAACATCGCTCGGATTCTTTTAGTTGTGAGAAGAACTCGATCCTGTTCTGTCGTGAGGAAGAGTGAAAGCAGCGCAGCCGGTAAGTAAATGGCGAGGATGTACTGACTATGTATGCCGACTCCAAAGGCAATTGCCGCGCCATAGAGATACTTATGACTTTTCGTCGTAACGAAACTGTAGAGAAGTAG
>JAGRAT010000425.1 GCA_020434495.1 Bdellovibrionales bacterium
AGGCTACGACCGTTCTCTCAGTGTGCGGAAAGCTTTGCGAAAGCGCTCCACCGCCAGCGACGAGTACATGAGGGACTTTCAAATAGGAGGAGAGGTAAAATCGGATGGATTCCCCGCCAATGGTTACTCGAGATTTTGCCATAAGTGCTGCAAATTGCCCGAGGGTCAGTGTGTGCTGAATGGCAGCAGCGCCCTTTTCCGGAAGCTTTTCTGATAAATTTTTTGTATGGGCGTCGACAACGAGTAGAGAGTACTCGCCTCTCTCAAGAAACGGCTCTAGCGCTCTGACATAGAGTTCAACCGGATACTTGCCTTTTGAAAAGAGGAGCAAGGTGTTCTCCTTATGGAGCCCGTGGTTTTCAAGGAATCGTTCTCCCCATTGCTCCTCCCATGTTTCAAGAGGAAATGGTTGTTCATTACTCGGAAGCGGTAACCCGGCATTCTTTGCAAATGTTGAAACGTTCTGCGGAGAAAATGGCGTTTCTCGGCCACTGATCTCGGTCCAGCTGAGGAGTGTTGCCTCGCTATTGTTGAACTCATAGGTGAGAAGAGCTGAAAGGATGTGATCTTCTTCGCTCAGCAAAATCGCTTTATCGATGGGGAGGAGCGAGAGGTTTTTTACCAGCCCCTTCATCTCTATTCGCTCTTCGTGGAGTATTTTTGATTCGTACGAGAAGAGTTTGGTTACTTGTGATAGTCGAGAGTAAAGCTCGCGACTTTGTTCCTCACATACGACAAAGAGCTCTCCTCTATATTGACTCTTGGCAATAGCCTCGAGCAGTGGATAGACGTGAAATGCCTTATCTGGTTCAGGAGGAATAACGACCAAGCATGTCCCGAGAGGGTTTTGAGTTTCTTCCTCCAGGGGTGGAGGTAATGGTTCCAATTCCTGCGGATAGTCAAATCGATCGCTTGATGAGGCGCGGCTACTTTGTTCCTCCGTTTCGAAGGTCGAGGTGCGTTCTTGATTTTCAAGGGGCACAGACTCTTGTACGTTCGGATCCCTGCGGAACAGAGCACATCCTTCTTTTGAGGAGTGATCTTCACTGATGAGAGCACAATTCGGTTGTTTCAAAAGTGAAGAATAGGTCGAGAATCCTTTAAATGTCTTAATGCCGGTGATAAAGAGATAACGTGCGGTACGAAACTCCTCTGCAAGTGCTTCGGAAGCGAGCAGTGAGTCATCGACAATAATAAATTCAAAACGCTTGAGGTTTTCGATTTCACTGTCCGGGACAGCTTCTCTCTGCGAATACTGCTGAGTTTCAGAGGTAACGAATTCTTCGAGCTTTTGTGAAGAAAGATTTCTTAGGGGTGTGTATACGGAGGCGTTAAACGCGAGGAAGTTTTCGATGTTCGGTAGGTTCTCTAGGGGAATAATTCGTCGAGTTTCAAATTGAATCGAAGTTGTTGAATTTCGAATTGAATCGTCCAGAAGCAGATCCCTTGCCCAGTGATTTTCAGCCGACTCAGTAAGGATAAGCATGCTGACTGGTCGGACCTCTATGAGGGCTGCTGTTAGCGTCTTTAAGAAGTTATGGTGGTGTGATGGAGTCGACTTATCCATGCGCTTCTCTAGCGGAAAAAGGGTCTTATCAGCTGTTATGCGGGGGGCTTACGGGAGTGGGGCCTTCAGCGAGGAACTTA
Source organism: Bdellovibrionales bacterium (assembly GCA_020434495.1). GTDB lineage: Bacteria > Bdellovibrionota_C > UBA2361 > UBA2361 > RFPC01 > RFPC01. The sequence continues at coordinate 1,648 of JAGRAT010000425.1, forward strand.
TTTCTTGGTAGAAGGCGAGGACTTCCGGGTTTTTAAGGGCATGTTCGTTTGGAGCTTTTTTGCCCTGTAATACCGAGCGGATAGCGCTTGCGGAGATTTTGCCACTAAGGGTTCTTGGAAGATCCGGAGCTACGAAAATCTTCCAAGGAACATGACGAGGGCTCTCTTCTGTTCGCAGCCGATTCTTTATCTCTCTTTCCAGGGAGGGGGAAAGTTTAGTTTCGGTCGAGTCATTCAACACCACCGCAAGGAGAATCTTATCGTCTCCACCGACTGTGGCAGAGACAGCGACCGCCTCTTTAATCTCGGGGAAGGTGAGGACCTGACGATAGATCTCTGCTGGGCCAATTCGGACTCCGCCCGCGTTAAGAACATCATCGGATCGTTCGTGAACGATTACTCCTCCGGTCTCGGTTATCGTAATGGCATCACCGTGATGCCAGATATCGCCGAAGGTCGAGAAGTACGCGGCACCATATCTCTTGCCATCTTGATCGTTTACAAAACCGACTGGCATAGACATGAAAGGCTTAGTGCAAACGAGTTCTCCCTTCTCCCCAATTACCGGTTTTCCGGCTTCGTTGTACGCTTCAACTTGATACGCAAGACTCCGACACTGAAGCTCGCCTCTTCGGACGGGAAGAATTGGTGAGCCGAGGGCAAAGCATCCAATAATATCGGTCCCGCCAGAAATCGAGGAAAGGCAAACCTCGGGAGGGAAAGCTTTATATACCCAGTCAAACTGTGTCGGGAGGAGCGGGGCTCCTGTGGAGAGAATGCTCTTTAACCTGTCAAGCTTTCGTCCTTGTTGAGGTTGTATTTGACCGCTCTCGAGTTCTCGAAGGTAGCCGGGATTTGTTCCGAAAACTGAAACCCCTTCTCTTTCTGCGATATCGAGTAAGAGTCGCCCTTCTTGTTGAAGAGGAAAGCCATCATACAGAACAATTTTGGCACCGCAGGCGAGCGAAGATACTAGCCAGTTCCACATCATCCATGCGCACGTTGTTTGGTAAAAAACGGTGTCTTCTGTTGTCACGTCCGTGTGGAGCATGAGCTCTTTTTTATGTTCGAGCAGCGTTCCTCCCGCTCCATGGATGATCCCCTTCGGTTTCCCGGTAGTTCCCGAGGTGAACAGGTAGTAGAGCGGATGATTGAAGGGGAATTTTTCGAATGGAGAAATATCTGGTTCTCGCAACGCCGCATTGAGCGCGATCCATTCTGTTGGGGCTGGCAGTGGATCGCTGTACGGAAGGATGAGTGTTGTTGAAACTGAAGGGAGCGATTCTTGTACGGAGCGTATCTTATCAAAAAGGGAGATCTCCTTCCCCTTGTAGAAATATCGATCCGTCGCTACCAGCAGAGTTGGTTCGACTTGCGAGAAG
>JAGRAT010000426.1 GCA_020434495.1 Bdellovibrionales bacterium
GTTGTGTTGTTCGCTCGTTAAGCCCAAGCTTCTCCATCCACTTCCCGAGATCATACGGGTCAATATCCGAAACGATTCCCCCACTTAAGGTACTGAGCAGTGGTGCAAGCTCACGAGCAAGGTAGACCTTCGCTTCCTTCATCTCGGCAAAGATATCTGCTTTTAACTTCGCAGACTGCGCCTTCGCCTCAGCCACAAGTTGATCTCCTTTCGCCTGATTCTGGGTGAATACGAGGTCACCATCTGAACGAATCGCCTTAGCCTCTTGTGGAGCAGTCTCTCGAATAACCGTAATGGCGGCATCCCCCGACGCTTTGAGCTCGACGAGCTGAGCCTCCACTTCAGCAAAAGATCTCTGAAAGTCACTTAGCCTTTCTCGCTGCACCTGAAGGTTTTTCTCGGCAATAGCCTTGTTTACCTCGCTCACCTCATAGGTATACCGACGCAGAAGCACTGCCTCAGCTTCAATACCCACCTGCCGAAGGGATTCGTTGATCTCTTTGTGAGCATTTTGAATCCCTTCATGTTCTCGTAATTTCGGATCGTAGAATTCGGCATTGGTAAGTCGACGTAGCGCCTCTCCGATCTCACGCTCGGCGTCCGTTCGAACTCTATTAATCCACTGATTGCCACCAATTCCCACCTGCTGAGCCAGATCCGCAGGTCCACCAGAGATCTTCTTCTCTCCCTCATAAACAGGAGCAGGCAACAATCTGGCAAGCACGGTTACATCAACAAGGATCTGTCCTTTATCAACAGTCTCAATATTGATAGGAGGAAACCAAAATTCATCTTCACTGTGGACTTCGTTAACACCTTTCGTTTTGTATTCACGGTTAAAATGAACCGCCTGCAAGGTCGAAGGAACTAAGGCGACTGTTGTATAGTAGCCTGTCGGCTCTCCCCAATGGTATCCTGGATGAAGCGCTACCGGCTGATATCCCTCTTGGGGGCCAGCTCCAATTTGGCGAATACCGTAATACCCCGGAGGGACAACCACCCCAAAAGAATACGCGACTGCCGCTGCCACCGTGACGAGGAGAAGAAGAGTAAATAGAAGTGCTCTCACTGCAAAATCCCAAATTTCTTAGAGTGAGATCAATCTCATACTTAGAAGGAAAACAGCAAGTGGAACTGGCCAGCGAAGAAGACGCTGCAAAGGGGACAGAGTCGAAATAGCAGCAGTGCTCATCAGAAATCTGAAATATGCCCAAATATTCGACTTGAGAAGTCGGAGCTGCCGAAGAGCAAAAATCTCAGAGATTCGTAGCAAAATTGATCTTACTTGGAATCTCCATCAGTAAGAGCGGATCAATCGCTTTTCCCCTCACCCGAATCTCATAATGAAGGTGTGGTCCGGTTGACATACCACTATTTCCGACGAGTCCGAGGTACTCTCCACGACAGATCTTCTCACCTTCTTGCACGAGTGCCTGAGAGAGGTGTGCATAGCGGGTCACCACTCCGTTCGCATGACGAACATCAATGACGAGTCCATAGGACCGAGTATTCTTAACGCTTTCGACTTCACCCTCTGCCGTAGACTGCACATAACTTCCGTACGGTAGCGCAATATCTACCCCCTTATGAACACGAGGCTGCCCAGAAAACGGTGAGCGTCGAGGTCCATATTGAGAATTTACGTATCCATTCCCAGGATAGCCGATCGGAAGCTTTCTTATTCTCGTAATGATCTGATCAAGTTCGGAGATGAGTTCCTGCCGCGGACCACTGATTCGTAACGACGAATACTTTAGGGCCTCCCCTTCCTCATCTCCATCAAGGGGTGTTTCAAGACCTCCGATACCACTATCTTCGTCCTGATTACGGGCTTCTTCCGTGTCGATCTCTTCTGCGGACTCATCCCCTCCTCCTATTCCAGAATCGGGCGAACGCCCAGAATCCGGAGAACCATCAGCTCGTTCGCTATTCAGAAGCAGCGGGATTTCGAAGTCGTCGAGGACGCCGATGGCCTTCATTTCACTGAGAACGGCATGAAGCTCAATCACACGTCCTCTTACCGCATCTTGAGCAGTCTCAAGGGCATCTCGCTCTTTTCTCAGGAGAAGGACCCTTTTGGCCAACTCTTCGGCCTCCGTTGAGAGCTTCGTATGACGGGCTCTAAGGTCGGCTAGGGACAGCGCCTCCTGAACTCGAGCAAATTGGACTCGAGCGTAGTCGCCAGCAACCCAGAGCAATCCAAAGGACACGGAGCCAAGGAGCACCAAAAAGAACAGTGCTCTCCGAGCAGAAAATCGGACTTTTCTTACAGTCCCGCTCCCTGCCGGCACCAACCAGAGACAAAATTGTTTAGAAAATAAAGAACAAAACGTTCCTCGGAGTGACATACCTACCGTTTCTCCGTTTCAACATACGAGCCAAGGCTTTTTAACTGTCCCTCGCCTAGGCTCAACCTACAGCGTCGTAACTCTCTCTCTTGACGCCTACTTCCAAATGGGCCGCCGACGCTACCCAAACTCTTGAAGGGGGTCAATCTCCCCCCAGTTTTCAACATCATCCTGTTCTACCTATCTTGGATGACAGTAACTGGCGAGCCGACTCACGCGCAGCAGCTGTTACCTCATACCCTGAGAGCATTTTGGCCAACTCCTCTACCTGCTGCTCCCCCTCTAACACACTGACAATACTACGAGTTCTCTTACCACTCGACTTTGCGATGGCGAAGTGGCGGTCAGCATAACAGGCCACCTGAGGGAGGTGGGTAATGCAGATAACCTGTGAGAACTCACTGATCTCACACATTTTTTCCCCTACTGCCTGGGCCACAGCCCCAGAAACCCCAGTATCGACCTCATCGAAAATCAATATGTTAACTCCACTTCGGTCCCGAAACAGCTTTTTAATAATCAGCATAACTCGGGATAATTCACCACCAGAGGCTACCTCCTGAAGCGGCTTCGGTGGCTCGCCGGGGTTTGGAGCAAACATGACACGGACGGTCTCGGTCCCAGATTCCCTGGGCTCATGCTCTTCAAAGTCAAGCTGCAGCTTCACCGATTTCATCC
>JAGRAT010000427.1 GCA_020434495.1 Bdellovibrionales bacterium
GCCTTTGGTTCGAGCATCTATTTTGTAGTCATTGCACTTCAGTCAGATAATGGCGTAGTGACGAAAACTGCCTATGAAGATTCCTTGAAGTACGAAGGAGTGCTCGAGAAGCTCCGTGCGAGCAAGAGACTTGGATGGAAGGTCGGCGTAAAAACTGATTCTCGAGTGCTCTCTGTTTCGCTCGCAGACTCAGTAGATGCACCGATAACGGATGCTAAAATCGCTGTTAGAGCACTCTATCCAGCAGATCAAGCACTGGACTTAAATGGTGCCCTTCATCCCACAAACCATCCTGGCGACTATCAACTAGAAATTCAGTTGCCGGCTCCTGGAGTTTGGTTGATTGAGATCTCAGCTCTAAGAGGTGAACAAGAGTACCTCTGGAAAGATCAGATAGTAGTTCGGTAATACCTTCTCTACCTGCTTCAGTTGCTGCAACTTTTGTGCGTACCGTTCTTCTTTATACTCATGAATTTTCGTAGAGAAAGCAGTACTGAATTATCACTTTTCCCAAGATCTGCTTAATTTTCTCAACCATTTAGATGCGCCAGTCGATGTACCATTTGGCGGGAAACAAGTACCTAAGGCCTGACTATGGAAAAATCTAATGCAGTGGTGATCGATCCAGATCCAAAGGATCGAGCGGTGCTCAAGAGCGCGCTGCATGCTATCAGCAACTACAACAAGATATTTCAGGCGAAGAGTATCCGCGATTGCTTATCGCTCATGAAAGAGGAAGAATCGGAACTACTCATCAACTTCATTTCCTACGAGTTTCCCAAAGAGGAGATTGGGCGGCTGGTTGCTCAAGGGAAAAGCACCCCGGGAGGAGTCGATAGCGCCTATGTCATCGTATTCAAATCAGACGAACAGGACAGTGGTACCATTGCTAGAAGCTTACTCGATGGCATAGATGGCTTTGTTGTCGCACCCTACTCTGTAGAATCGCTTGCAAAGATTACCAAGCTCGCAGAAAAGCTGAAGAAAGAAAGACGACAATCACGAATTGAAAAGACCGTGAAGTTCCTCGTCGAAGATACGCTAGCAACTCTAGACGAGGTCGCCGCACGGAAGCTCTCTGGGGCGAGTCCCGGTGAAATGGTAAAGAGATGGAAGAATCAGAGCGATTCGATTCATTACCTTGATGCAGAGTTGCTGCCATATTACTTCAAAGTTCTAATGGAGCTTTGTGATGAAGCTATACCCTTTGCTTATCATGAGAAAAAGCAAAAAACTGAAGAATCTCGCCTTCAATCGGAATCTCGAAAGAATCCCAAGATTGGAGCTTCTCCGGTGAGTGTAATGAATAGGATAAAAGCTATCCGCGGGCGGTGAACCTCCTTCCAAACTGAGACTCCGCAAATACCTTACTTCTTTAACCTACTGTATCAGCTATCTTTTCATCCACCATTACATTCTCACTCAATCTCCACGTTACCCGAGGCTCAAATAGTCCATAACTCTCTCTGGAGCAGTTAATGTTGTTTAACTGCATTATACATATCAGGGAGTTGCGCTGCCATGTCCGTCGAAATCACCACACCAACCAATCGAACCCCCGAGGATCCAATTGATCACTTTCGCATTGAGCTTGCAAAGCAGGTTCACGAGGCTGCTGGCAGGGCGATCCATCAAAATCAGCAGACGCAATTTAGCTCCGATCCTTGCACCAAAGAGGTAAAGGCAATCGAAGTTCTTCCCTTTGTTACTGATGCGCGTGGCACTATTCTTCCTGCAAGCACCGAAAAGATATCCGCTTGCATTCCAGGCTACGCCGAGCCAACAGCAAGCGAGATTCAATCTTATAGCCGATATTCTGATGCCGCGGAGAATTACGGAACAGCACCGGGACCTGCTACAGCGTTCATTGCAAATGTGGCTAAAGCAATGTCTCCAAGCAACGCTTTTTGCTTTGGTACAGGAAGAGGACGATTGGAATCAGTAATCGCAGAACAGAGCCCAGAATCCCTCATCACAACGATTGACATACCGGATGAGCTCGTTACTGCCGGTGCTCCAGGAGCGCCTGACGGCAATAACGCTCGCTACCGCTCAAAACTTGGAGTAAGGAACGAAACTATCGGAGAGCTTGTAAAAGACAGCAATAAGGTCATTCAACTCCTTGGAGACTCCTTCGAGCTCAATCCTGGTCAGATGTCCAACCAATTTCAGCTCATCGTCATCGATGCGAATCATCAGCTTCCTTCTGTCCTGAATGACGCGGCAAACGCTCTGCTGCTAGCGGATACCGAACGCGGTGCTGTCATCATATTTGATGATTGTCGAAAAAGCTCGTCTCTAAACACCAGCGTGGAAGGTGCGGTGGGTATCATATCGCAAGCTACCGGACTATGCGCGCTCACTCCTTGTCCACCTCCTAATGTTGAGGGGTTCTCAGCAGATATTGGATTTTTCGTCATCCCTCCGGGCATTGACAGAGCAGCACTTTCGGAACGGGCAGAGAGATGTAAAGCGCTAGCAAGAACATTCAAGGATCTTCAGCCGCTAGTGTAATCTATCATTACTAGGTGTGCTTTACGCAGGTTAGCTCGAAGGAATTCAATAACTCCCCTTATTCCTTGGGTGAGACAAAAAGGCGTGGCATAGAGGCAAGAGAATAGCAAAAACTAAAAACTTCAGTGGCGGTAAAAGTCCCATCCCGTCAAATAAAAATTGCTTAGGTTCACACTCCATCTTACCCTCCGAAAGCGGGGTGTAAAGGTCCTTGAGGACTACTGGGTATAGGTATGCACAGCAACAATCAAACATCCTACGGAGGTCAATCTGTACCTCCAGAAGTTCACGCTCAATTGCTCTCCAATACAATAGCTGAGGCAATGGCCTCTAGCTCTGGAAGGCAGATTCGTAGATTTGCCAGAGAGATGACTACCAGGATTCAACTCCGAAAGGGTGAGGAGGCTTGTGTGAAACTGCTATCAGGAGATGACGCGGCCCTTTATATTTCCGCAAAACACGCATTTCTTGGGCCAAAACATGAAGAGGGTGTGCTTGAT
>JAGRAT010000428.1 GCA_020434495.1 Bdellovibrionales bacterium
GCAGGAGATCATCTCCTTCAAAAACCCACCCCGATAGCAGACACGCCCCTAGGAAAGATTCCTTTCAATGAATAAGAACACCCTGACTTAAGCCTCCCATACTTCTTGTATCGTACAGTTCATCAGACACAAGATGGCGAGAAATGAGGGAACGAATCTTCGAGTGGGCAGCATGTCCATCAGGAGATTCCTCGGCTCTGAGCGCTCGCTCTATGCCCTCTGCCGCAGTTATTGCTCTTTTCACATGACCATCTTCATGATGCTTGAGCGCGCGGAGGAATTTGTCCCATTTTCTTTGAAGTTCAAGAGGTGCCGAATCATAATCAACCCATCTTGGGAGTGTCATATCGAGCTTCAATTTCACGGTGGCATTCTTAAGATCTGGCATGCCATCTTCAAATTCTGGCCAAGTCCACTCTATCTTCCAACGAGTAAAGGCATAACAACTCCTGTCAGAGAAATCTTTTGGACCTAATAAACGCATCTGTGCTCTCAATTCGTAAGGGTTCAGCCCACGGATATCGTACCAGTGCATGGTAATGTTCTCTGTGGCACCCTCTGATCGATCAAGGGCAGAGAAATCTCCAATTATCCCAACAAGGCACACCACGAGAGTTATCTGAATACTATAAAGGAGGGCGCACTGCTTCCTACTGAATAATGAATTCGAGAAAGTACACGCCGACAATCGCTGCTTCATCAAGCCCACCAGCATCGTTGATTACTTCGAGAAGCTCTTCTTTCAATGTCTCCTTCCCCTCAACGGTGAGAAGCTCTTGCCGAGTTTTACTAGCGATTAAAGTAATCACCGCATCTCGAATCATCGGCTCACGCTCTTTAAGGGCACCGGGAAGTTGGCCAGAGATCGGGTCTTGTCGACTACCAGCACCACCAATGGCAGCTCCCCCACCACCGAATGCACCACCCCGCGATTCACCAACGAGTGAAGGATCGTACTCGAGCAAAAGGACTACTTTTAAGTAACTCGTGTTATCAGCGAGATTAACCACAAAGGGTCTGAGCTCGATTGTTTTGTAGGTGATATCTACCTGCTCATTCTCATCTTTGGCCTCATCGCCACCACTCATGAGAAAAAATGCGGCTCCGCCACCACCCCCCAACAGCACGACTACTGCGATGATGATAATAAGCATCATCTTCCCCCCCTTCTTCTTGGGGACTTCTTCGGCTTGTCCTTCGGTCTGTTCTTCGTCGTCTGCCATATCACTCTTCGGGGAAATTAATTATGCAGTTTCCCCAGTATCTTGGATTCACTCCGGTTGGACAAGGATTCATAGTAATGTCAGGAGGTTAAGAGGTAAGAGATGAAATATCGTCTCGTTTTCGCTCTTTCTTCCCGAGATAGGACAGAGCAGAGAAGAACTGCTATTCTCGCGCCCAACATGAAGATACTCCTCCTTGCCCCACAGCCCTTTTACCAAGAACGGGGCACCCCCATTGCTGTTCGACTGGCGGCGGAGGTGCTTGCTGGGCGAAGCGACGACTCGGTGACCCTGATGACCTACCATGAAGGGGCCGATGTCAGCATTCCGAATGTCACCCACAAGAGAGTCATCCCCTACCCAAGAGTCAGCGAGATCCAGCCGGGCTTCTCGCTGAAGAAGTTGTACACGGATTGCTTCTTTTTCATCTCGCTTCTGGCCGAGCTCTGGCGTAACCGATCAGACCAGTACCAGCTCATCCATGCGGTAGAGGAGTCAGTCTTTATGGCTCTCTTTGTTAAGTTCGTAGCAGGGATTCCTTATATTTACGACATGGACTCAAGCCTCAGCTTGCAGGTGGTTGAAAAAATGCCCTGGTGTAAATACTTTCATCCTCTCTTCCAGTTTTTTGAAAAGCGCGCGATAAAAAACAGCATCGCAGTTGTTCCCGTATGTGATGCTTTGGCCGCCCTAGCTGAGTCTGGAGGATCTCGAAAAATCATGATTCTTCGTGACATATCACTTCTTGATTACGACCAGAAAGAGCATGAAGGACGAACCGAGCCGATGCTCCGCACCGAAGCGGGACTCTCCGAAGACGCCAAAATCATTCTCTACGTGGGGAACCTCGAAAAATATCAAGGAATAGATCTCCTTGTTGAATCCTTCGCCAAGATTTGGAAGAACGCACCGGACGCCCACCTGGTAGTGATTGGTGGAATTGAAGAGCACATTCTGAAATATCAGCGCAGGAGCGAGACCCTCGGAGTTCCGAAGGATCGATCCCACTTCCTCGGTCCTCGTCCGGTAGCTCATCTGGCCGCGTACCTACAACAAGCGGATATCCTTACCTCCCCACGCGTGCTCGGCAATAACACCCCAATGAAAATTTATTCGTACATCCACTGTGGCAAACCACTTCTTGCCACTAATCTTCCCACACATAGCCAAGTTCTCGACAATAATGTAGCCTTGCTATGCGAGCCTACTCCTGAAGCTTTCTCGAAAGGTCTTATTCGACTATTAGCCGACGAGATGCTACGAGAGCGCCTTGCTAAAGCTGCATATTTACTTGCGGAAGAAAAATATACTTTTGAGGTTTTTAGTCGTCGACTCAACGAGCTCTATGATCGAGTTGGATATAAAGTTCAAGCAATTGCCGCCCACGCCTAAGATCAGTTTTTTATTCTTTAATGTGGTGGACTCCAAACTTATCAGCCAGTTGGTGATCACACTCAGTTTGATCATTTTGATCTGCTTCAGCACCGCTTGCCAAAAGCAAAGCGAAACCACCCCTAAGAACTATGACGTTATAATTTATGGAGCTACTCCGGCAGGCATCAGTGCCGCTATCGCAGCATCTCGAAGAGGTAAATTGACTGCTATCATAGAAGCTAGGTCTAATATAGGTGGAATGATCACATCGGGATTAGGTGGAACAGATCATTGCAAACGGAGAGTAGTCGGCGGAATCTCCTTAGAATTTTTCAATCGTCTCGGTAAACACTACGGAAAATCCCCTCAATGGCGATTCGAACCGCACGTCGCACTATCGACATTTAA
>JAGRAT010000042.1 GCA_020434495.1 Bdellovibrionales bacterium
TTAAGGGATACGCTCGTCGCAGAATTCACGAGGCGGCGACCGAGGCGGCACGCCAGTCCAAAGGTTGGGTAAAACCAACATCGGCTTCTCAGTATGACCGTCTCGCTCGAGAAGTATCGGTAGAACTTTTTGATCTCTTTCCAGAACTCCGATCTGGAAGTCTTCCGATGGCTCTCGATGAAGAGGGAGGAGATAAAGCAACAAGAGCGAGCATTCGACAACTCCTTGTTGGTGCAACGCTAGTAACAACACGGCAAGGACTTGCCTCGGCTTCTCCAGACGAAGTCTTAGACACCAAAAAAGTCGTTTCGTTTCTCGCTCACCTGGAAGTTATCCACCAAGCCATAATTTGGCGCATATACTGGGATGGAGACTCAATGCGCTCAATTGCATCGGATTGGGAAATGGATGAACTCAATGTTATACGTGAGCACAAAGCGCTCGTGGACCACTTACAACGATCAATTGAGAAAGATAAAGCATTCGAACCTCTAAAGGTCCGTCCAGGATTGCGGAAGATTGCCCTCGACATGAAACGGAATAAGGAAGAAGGGCAATTCACCAAGTTATTTCGATCTCGACCGGAGTAAACCTGCTAGACAATGAGAGTTAGTGAACTATGAACGATAAAGATAAGAAGAAAGGCGTTACCGGAATCGAAAAGGCTCGAAAGTCATCGAGCATCAAGCAGGTGGAGTCTGTTGAAGAAGTTTCTAAAATTGGAAAGGTTGAATCCGTTCGAGGAGCAGGTCGTGCAGGGGCAGCTGCAGGTTTGACCCCGAACATTCGATATGTCGACAGAGATAAGCTGATCGGAATGGTAACAGAGGAAGCAGAAAAACTCTTTGCAAACAGCAAGCTCTCAGCAGACAAGAAGAAAATCATTACCGAAGCGGTAAAAATGGCGATCGACTCTTCTCTCGTTCCAGAAGAAGAGGAAAAGGGCGATTCAAAGGAATAAGGCCCCTCACGATATTCTCATACCATTCTTATTACATTCTCATCCCACAGAGGACACTCCGTATTCTAACATCGAGAGGAGTGATCTAGGCTCTCCCACGATCCTCAACAGCGCGGCCACGAGATACCGGCGATCTGTCGATACCGGTTAATTGGTTGGTCTTCATAATCTCTCTGGAAGAAAACGGAGGAACGGTGACAGAAACATCAGTAGGTGGCTCAAGTATTAAAGATACAAAATTCGATCTTGATGATCTTCGCCATTTAACCGCCTCTCCCCCTGATCCACTCTCCATCTCAGAAAATTTCACCCTCCCCGCTCTTCCCGAAGAGGTTGAAGGTGCGCACACCCACGACGAATTTACCGACCCGATTGACATCGCTCCCGAAATCGTTACCCCGAAGAGACGAACAACAAAATCTCTAGAAAACGCTCCCATTGTGCGAATTGACGGAGACCGTGATCAATATGATTCTGGACTTAAGGTTGATTTCGAACAGTCTCGTGGAGCTGGCATCGTTATAGTTCACTCAGGAGCAAATGATGCAGCAACTGCGTTCGAGATATACACCGCTCCAACGATAGAAGCAGACGGCATCGAGGTATTTCAACACAAACTGGTACGTGAGCTCTCAAAGCTTACAACGCAAACTTCCGAGGTGAGCCCGAGCTTCCACGAATGCTTGGAGGAACTCGAGAGGATAAATCCGAACTGGAAAGATGATGTTGAGCTCGTCGTTGACCTTGCAAAGATGAAAAGATCGGCGGCAGTTCTCCTTCCAGATGACGTGCCAACTTATGTAGCAGGCTATATCGCAAGAGAGGTGCCCTTCGTGGTGCTCCCTCTCGACTACGTTGCGGGAAAAGGACCAAGAGTTACTGTTCTCACGAACGATGAAGCACTTGCCTCAAATGGATTGGAACGAAAATTTTATTCTGCGTTGGCAAAAGTCGCTGGGATTTCAGATACGGTAGAGAACTCTTCATTCAGCTCGCAGGCAAAGCAACAGAGACCAAGAGCAACACGCAATTCGCCGTCACCAGCTTCGACTGCGCCTTTAGCATCGGCTATGACTTTGGCTCTGGAGAGCAGTGCATCGACTCTGTCTCGTGACACTTCATTATCAGCTCACGCTTCAATTGATACCACCCCCCAACCGTCTCCGCGTAAGGGGCCAGAGTACTTTGCGGCATTAGAGGAAAAGCTTCGAAAAGAGGGAAAGCTCCGCTAGGTTAGCTTCGAAAACGACCAACTCTAAGACGCTCCTCGAAGCGGATCACTTGGGAGTCATACAGTTTCTTCACCTCTGGCTTAATCGCCTCTGAACGAATCAGGTCTGCGACCTCCCCAAGGTACGTACCGCCAGTTTGAAAGTCATCCGCTTGAAAATAAGAAATGACCAAGAAAAGCAAAGCCTCAGTGGAAGTAGGGATGATTCTTAACGTCTGCCGGGCAGAAAATATGGCCTCGTTGTAGTCCTCTCGCATAAGCGCTGTGTAAGCAAGAATAAGCCAAGCTTGAGCAAATTCCGGAGCGACTGCGACCAATCCCTTCGCGATCCTCTCCGCAAGACCAAGCTGTCCACCAGTTACATAGGACCGACTAAGCGCATACAATGCTTGCAGTTCATTGGTTGAATAGCCCTGACGAACCAGGCTTGTATCAGATCGAGGCATGATAGCAGCTTGGCTAGTGAGCGCACGCTGAGGATGTCGCCCGGCGATCTGGTCTTCCGAAACTCGCGCTCCTCCACCGAGCGATGGCGGATGTTCACTATTGTCGAAGGAGGACTCCTCCTCTCCAGTCGAACCATCTTTTGTTGACGAATCGTCACTCATGCGTCGTATCCAATCCCCATCTCATTTTGAATTCCACCGCATCACTTCGAAAGCTACTTTTCCTAATACAGAAAACTCGAAACTAGTCCTCTTGGAGGTTTAAGAATTCAAGCGCAAGCTTTAGCATCTCTCGTTCCTCTCGCTCGATACTACCGAATTCAGCGACCTGCACAGAACTCTTTCTTTCAGAATTTTTCAGGGACTCCTCTACTCGCTCTAGGCGAGCGACCAACGCGGCTCGAAGCTTAGAGAGATCGTCAAGATTTCCTACCTCGGGAAGAAGGTGCAACATAGGCAACCTCCCCTTATCCCGAAACAACAACTCCTCTATTCTATTATCCATATGTAGATATTCTTTCAGCTACTTGCTCGGTTGAACGAGAACGAATCTCCCTCGAACCGTCTATAATTATTTTGCCAACTTCAGGTTACTCGCTACCAGAAGACTCATGAGAACCCTTTAGTAGTAGCACATCAACCAGCAACAACACTCCCATCACTGCAGAAACAACCATAACACCGATAAAGAGATCGGAATATAGCATCTCCGGTCGTGCAGGCTCACCCGCCGATAACGACACCAGAGAAAAGAATGAATCCGAGAAGAACCAATACACAACAACTATATATCCTATGATAGCAATTGGAATACTGAGCAATAGCATCATCGGCAAGCGCCTCCAGAGACTATAACTCATCGACCGCGGAGCACGCGAAAGAAGAAAGCAATCAATGAGCATCACCGGAACCGTAACACTCAGAACGACTAACGGCGCAGCAAGTAAAAGCAACAGCTGTTGAGAGACCCCCAAAATACAGGGATCAAGGGCCCCTTTGAAACACAGTTCAGCTACCGGAAACACGGAAGACACAAAATACCCTGGCAGGAGTGGAAAGGTGGTAGCAAAAACAAAGAGCAAAACCCAGGAGAGGACTCGAACAGCCTCCCCGCCACCCTTTCGCTCCGCTACGGATTTTTGATGCCAATTCATATGGGCTCACCTCGGTGTTAAGAGTTCCACGATAACGAGCTCACTCGCCTGCTCAAAGGTGCACGCGAGAAGAAGAACAGCCACTGGCACCACTCCGAGACGAAAGGTTAACGGCACTCCTTCATGCTCTTTCAAATGCGCCAAGCGTACCAGCACTGCCCAAAGAAACAGCGCCATGGAGTATCCAATTCCGAATATACACACCCATTTTACGGCTAAAGAGGAAAGATGAATCAGGAGTGGAACAACAAGTTGAAAATCGATTGCCGCATAGAGGTGAATAAACGCTTCTAAAAATTCCACTTCAAAAAGCTCGCTACAAAAAATGGAGAGCACGAGCACCGGCAACAGATCGTTGAAAATCCTCTCATCCACCTGAAAAGAAAAGAGCTGATGGTAAATCCCACCGAGAAGAACCCACACAAAGGGCACCAGCGCTCCGGTAAGGAGCAATAGCAATATCTGCGGCAAAGTAATCTCCGCCGAACAAAGCACCATAGTTATCACTACCCCAATCCCTGGAACGAGGAGCAACAAAACACTCGGTGGGAGCAATGCCAACAGGAGAAGAAGGACTAATGGGAGGGAACTACTAAAATCCATAGAGAATCATATCGCGAGTCTCCTGTATAAGAAGAGACGACACGCCTGACCAAAGCACGACAATTGCAAGAACCGCCCCGACAAACCGAAGTGCATACTGAAGAGACTCGTCACGAAAGGAAAAAACGCTTGCGAGGAGAGCACCAATCATACTGCACCCTACGACTATGGCTGTAAGCGGAACGATGGCCATAAGGAGCAAGCGTAGGACAGTATTTAAGAACTCAGTTTCCATACTAGCTCCCAGCATAATCGACAATAAAACGCTGAGTCATGAGCGACCAACCGTCAACAGCGATAAAGAGTAGTAATTTTAACGGCAACGAGAAGGCAGCAGCCGACAATTGTTGTACTTGAAGGAGCTGCATAACGTGAACAACGAGAAGATCAATCACAACAAACGGGACAATGAACAACAATCCGAGTTGAAAGGCTATTTTGAGTTCAGTCAGAAGAAATCCGAGGAGCAATACGGAGAAGCCATCACCCGACGAATTGCTCGAGACTTCGCTCTCCTCTTTGGGTGACACCACCTCCTGTGAATCTTTCGCCGCCTCAGTTCCCGCCGCGGCAAACCGCTTTTGCAATCGCTCCTGGAGCGCTCGCAATTTCTCAATCTCTTCCGCGTCTGTGTTCGCTTCGATAACCGGGGTTACCTGTTTTTGCACAGTCGCGAAATCTGAACTCCTAGAGAAGATCGACACTGGGGTCGCGGAATCGACAACAAAGAACGCGAATACAAGGGAGAAGAGTAAGACGATTATGCCAACCGTAGAGCTGTAGAGACCCAGCCCCAAACGAAAAATCTGAAGCGTTGTAAAGCATTTCAAAAAGCCTCCGGCAAGGAGCACAACAACTACAGCAGCGGTACCACCGGTCATGAACAAGGACTGAGACATTGAAGTATTGTGAAGCAGCTCGAGCGCTACGACTAGACTAGAAATTCTGGTTCCTGAAGATGAGAAACTAACTCGGAATGCGATGGACTCGAACAAACACCTGCGAATCATACGAAACGAGCTCACCAGACGCCGCTTTCTGTCCCCCGATAAGAATATGGACCTGTCGCGGATCTATATGCGGGAGCTCGTACAAGGCATTTCCCTGGGAAAGGAGCATCATTTCCAATTTATTGATATGGCTTGAGCCGAGTTCAAAACTCAGTTGGGTCGTCCCTGGAGGACCCGCGTGTCTATCCATCACCTCACGACTCGTTTGAAAGAGGAGCTCGCCCTCCTTAGTTCCCTGCTCCTCAACCAAGGAGTCACCACCAGCGATGGGGTCTTCGGCACCGCTCAGGCCTTGAGCCTTTGCACACAGCCTCCCCTGCATCCAAGGCTCTTCGTTTAGGTAGAGAAAGCACTCTTCTGTTCCACCAATTTCAATAGGCAAGCTCTTACCAACCACAAGCGTGTCCTCGAGCTCAGACGGGGACACAAACGAATGGCCGAGCACAAGCTTTAGCGGAAATGCTCCACTCGCCACTCCCGATCCTTGAGTTACTTGAGAAATCCAGAGTTGATCGAGTCGGTCAAGCAGGCCTCGACCCAACGCAACGAGCACTTCACACAGTTCTCCGTTGACACGAAAAACGATTTCGACGCCACCAAGAAACTGTTTCGGAGCAACGGTCATTTCTGACTCAAGGCGGAATTCGCCATCTTCATTTGCGCTCCAAGAGTGCACAAGACTGGTCAGGAATCGCCTTGAAAAATATTCAACAACAAGATGCTTGGCGGTGAGATTCCCCCCAGGCACTTGGACTCGAGAGATAAATTCAAAGGTGTCCGTTGGAATTATGAGCGCAAGCGGTTCACCATTAATCGTTCCCACAAAAGTTTGAGCCCCCGAGGTATCTAACGGCTCACGTTGGAGATCCAGCTTAGGACGAACCGATTGCACCTCAACCTGTAGCCCCAAAGTGTGAAGCAATGGCAACCAATGCGCTGCAAATCCAGGGAACCAGAGCTCTGGTTTACAACGCATGAAACCCCGAGAGAACTCCAATTCCACTTGCTCAACTACCGGAAGATCTTGATGTGGATTCCAAGGGAGAAACTCTCCATCACCAAATCCATCCTCTCTCTCCCCTGACATAGCTTCCTCGGACATAGACACCGGTGTTCTACCGCTCCTCATCTTTAAATGGGTTAGGTGGAAAATCGGCACTTGCACGCTCCAGAATTTCCTCGAGTGCGCTCCGCAAACACTGTCCGGCCAAAGCATTTCGCATTTCCGGAGCGATCTCAGCAAATTCCTTGGCGACTTCAGAGAGTTTTGCTCCATTCAGCGAATCACTTCCTAAATAGAGGGAAGCTTCATGACCATCGAGTAATACTGCAATAGCAACAATAGCTCGATGGTGCGGTGACAACCCTCGATAGTTCTGGAGGTTCATAATTTCACCTCCGGAAATTGACGTGATTCGCTAAGATCGAGAGGTAAATTTCCACCCTCAAAGGGCATGTCCCGATTCAGCCCAGATCCGCGAGGCGGTGCGGTCATAAACCCAAACCAATAGCCAGCGAGTGCACTAGCAACACTGACAAGCAGAATCACTCCAAGTATGGAAAGGACCAATCCGCGATAATCATCACTTGCCACTCGCCAGCCAAACAAAAATCCTTCAAAGTTCACTGGCGTCACATCGGATTTCGGATCAGCAGACGATTCCTCCGGGTCACCCTCATATACAGAGATATGAATTCGACTCTCACCCAACTCGGGAAGCGCAGAGCGAATGAGCTTCTCCATCTCTTCCTGCGGGGTATTTTTACGAGATTTGACCTTTAGGACGGCAGAAACACCACGCTCAAGCGGCGCAGCACCTCGGTACGCGGAGCCCTTCCCACTCGAACTGACATCGGCAGAGGAAAGTCGAATAACCACCCTGGCCGAAACAACCCCAGGTACATTTTCCAACAACTCTTCAAGCTGAACGGCTCGGGCGTAATCCACCCGTAACGCCTCAACCATCTGCGAATCAGGCAACAATGTATTGGTGGATAAAATTCCGAGAAACTGTTCATTCCGAGTTTCGGGAACCCCAGCATCATGAAGAATGCGAACAGCAGGAGCAAAAGATCCCTCCGAAACGGAGACCTCAAAACCACCTACCCCTTTTCGTCGTCGAGAGAATGATGCATGTACACCATGCTTCGTAAGCACAGCGACGACCTCGCGCGCCTGTTCCTGGGTGAGGTCCTCGGCCACTGGAACCTCGGAACAGCTCACAAGGGCAAAGAGCAAAAGAACTATTGCCAGCCTCATCCCTCGTACCAAGAGAGAGTTCAAGCTCGAACGATGTCCACAAGAATTCCTGATAGCACCAAGGCTGCCACCTACTAGGGTGGCCCATCTTGCTAGGCAGCTATGACCGAATGTTCCCTGACAATTCATAAGCGTTATGACGTTACCCCTCGATCTCCATCTCCCCAAATGTCGAGTGGACAAATACCCAATGGCGCATTTGCCCAACGGCTGAATTGAGGGTGCCACCCAGAGAGAGCAAGACAAGCACTCCAGCACTAGGCGGCACTTTTAGTGCACCCACCTTTCTAAAAAAATCGAAAGGTCGTCCACGTTAAAAGCTTATCAGATCTTCCAGTCTGCAGGAGACCGACTACCGTCTTGGAGGCGTTGGTATCAAGCTCACAAGGAACTCTTCGTCACCAAATCGAATCCAGTCACCGTGTTCTAGTCTGACTGTTTCTTCCTCTTTGCGGTAGGTATCTTCATCGGAGGTCCGCAAAAACACCCCTCGGTCGCTCATGAGATCCTGCACCACAAGTCCTCTCTCAGCGGAAACCGCGACGAGAGCGTGTGGAGTCGAGATACTCGGACTATCAAGTACGAGGTCATTGTCCTTCAGAGAAGAGCTCGTCACAAAAAACTTTCCTTCTCGTAACTCCAGTGCTTGGCCGTTGGAGTTCTTAAAACTCACAAGCCAGCCGTAGAGTCGACCTTCTTGGCTCGCTGACCGCGAAAGAGTGGCAGCGGGAGCATGAGAAATGGCATCATTGAGGCGTTGCTCATTATGTTGCCGTTGATGTGGGGCAGCCTCCTGAGGAGCTGCTTGCTGTTGCCGAGGCGCTTCCTCTCGCTTCGGTTGTGCGACACTCTGCGATTGCTCTCGCTCAGCTCTTCGCTCCTGCCGAGCGCGCTCCCGCTCTCGTCGAGATCGGCGTTCCGACCTACCACCTTCAGCTCTTCCATTGTCAGCTCGACTGTTGTCAGCTCGACTGTTGTCAGATCGACCATTATCAGCACGAGCAACAGGCTCTCTGTTTTCCTCACGTTGCGGCTTTGATTGTTGCTGTTGTGGCTTTTCGGGAGCTGCTTCTGGCCTTGGTTCTTCAGGATCTCTATTTTTTCGAAAGGACAAACCTCCCTTCTTGCTTCCACTTTCGACTTTTAGCTTCGGTGGAGACGATGGGCGAGGTCGCTCCTCAACCTCTTCCGTTCCTCCGTCTTCTTCATCTTCCTGCGAATCACCCCCATCGTCATCGAAGTCCTGGAGGTAATCACCTAGCGGATCATCAAAATCTTCCTCTTCATTTTTTGCTTCAACAGCTGGAGCAGCAGCCTTCTTTCCGTTCGCGGCTGCAGCAACGACAGGCTGCTCCTTCTTTGATTCAGCAGCACCTGCCATTTCATCATTTGAGTCCAATCCAGCTCCACACATTCGGCACCTGCTCGACACCGCGGGGACGAGACTCCGACAAGACGGACATCTTACAAACGTTAATTCAGTACTATCAGTCGCCATGCTATTCCTCCTGATTCTAAAAACCTTAATTAAAACATTGGCAAAATCATTTTAAATGTCATTGCGATGGCGAGAACGCCCAGAAAAATCGTCAACAAAACGAGAATTCGACCGAACAAACGCAAACGCAAAAACTTCTTCCACACACCGTCTCGACGCCTAGGTTCGATGTATTGGCGGTGAATACTACTCCCATTGGCTGCTCCCGAATGGGAACTTACGTGGGTCGACTCTGCCTCCTCCTCAAAGTGATCCCCTTCGAAGAAAGTTCTCGGATCACCATGAGCATCAACAAACTCTTTTTCGTGTTTTTCGTCAAAACAGACAGCAACCGTTATCCCACCACCAAAGTTTAACACGCATGGGCTGCAATCCAATTCGACGGATTCTCCCTGGGTAAGCACCCCCCCGTCATAGGCCAATCCGTTCATGCTGAGATCGGTAAGCACTAGCATTTCGTCACTTTCGAAATCAATTGTGCAGTGTCGGCGCGAGACGTGCGGAGCTCCAAGCCACATATCGCTCGAAGGCTCACGTCCAACCCGGAGGGTTTGACCTTTTTGAATGACTAGCCGCTGCGGGCGTACAACTTCAGAAAGAGAAACCAACATCGGATATCGCTCTTCAGGTATGGCACTCAGCTCGACATCTGCGGTATCGCGCCTACGAGAGAGATCCGATTCCTCTGCCAAAGTGTAAGCCACTACACTGCGGCCGAATACTATTGGCTTTCCCTGACCTACCTTCGTTTTCCCGGAGACCTGTTGACCATCAACATATGTTCCATTGGTCGATCCAAGGTCTTCAATAAAGAACTCTCCACTATCATATGTTATCTGGGCATGCTTTCCCGAAACATCAGGGGCATCGAGGCGAAGATGATTCTCCCGATCTCGACCAACGAGGAGTGGCATATCCTGTGAGAAGGAAACGGTCATTGAAGGATCACCACTTACAGATATTGCCGGAAGATAAGGAGCTTTTCGTTCGCAAGCACGCCGGAGAATTCTCACAGCAGATTTGTCGAGAGGCTCGCCCTTCGAAACTGCCAAGTCTGAATCTAGTGCTGTAATGAGCATCTGAAGCGATCCGAAATCAATTGTCGCTTCCCCGCGATGCTCAGCTTCCAAGTGTTGTGGAATATCGACTTTCAAGTTCGCACGAGTCACTACCGGGACGGTACGAAACGTTCTTCCAATTCCTCGAAAGAGGTGGAGTTCGTAGGGAAGATCGACGAGGTCGCCAATGACAACGTGAGAGTAATCGCTTGCTCCAATGATGGCATGCGGCCGTTGCACCAATACAGTTTCGGTGTCACCTTTTCCATCGTTAAATGTAATCTCTAACGCAAACATTGCGAGCAACTCTCGAACGAATACTACAACTTTGAGCGGAGCTTAACCCTTAAGCACTTTTGAGACTCAACAGTCCAAACCTCCGGTCCATCATCTCTGTTATGTAAGTAACGGAAATATATGGAGCAAAGTGTTCTTATACTTTAATAAATGCAGAACCAGGATACGAATTTTCATGAGTTTCGGCTCCCCGTCCTGAGCCCCTATCCGGTAGAACACTGTTAATTTTCAACGATTTAGGGAACTTTTGAGTTGTTTCAGAAAGGCTTAGCATCAGAGTATGAATAGACCAGAATAGGATTATATACGGAGTACCCATGTCTGAACCGAAGAAGATTCTCATCATTGATGACGATATGACCGCGCTGGATATTGTTGACTTCCTCTTTGAGGACAAGGGGTTTGATGTGGTGAGACGGGCGGATGGCATCTCGGCTTTGGAATGTGTTGAAGAAACTCGACCGGATATCATTCTTATCGATCTCATGATGCCCAAAATGTCAGGACAGGAATGCGTCAAGCAGCTACGCTCAAGGGGAATTACAGTGCCTATAGTAGCTTTTACTGCTATCGACGACCCAGAAGTACATCACGAGGCAGAAGAAGCCGGTTGTAACCTTGTACTCACCAAGCCTTGCAAGCCAGCGCTCCTCGTAGATCACATAGAGAAGCTACTCGGTTAAAGCGAGTCGAAGAAAAATCTTCCCGACAATGACCTCGTCACCCTCTTGAAGGGGATACTCCTTCCCTTCTTCAAGGCGATCTCCTCTATTTATGAAGGTGCCATTGAGGCTACCGATATCTCTAATAGTAATTTCAGAACCCGATTTACGTATGGCTGCATGTTTCCGCGATATCTTCGCCTCTTCATCCTCGTCGTCGAGATCTACCTCTGGAAACGCGCCGGTGTCCGGGTCCCAACGACCGATAAGGTTTGTCCCTTCACCAAGACGAAACTCTTTCCCCTTAAACTTTCCGTTACTGATTATGAGGCGCGCCGCCACTCTTCCCCTTCCCTTATGCTGCTAGATTATGGTGAGCACTTTTCAAAAAAATAATGCCATGAATCGAGATTTTTTAAGATAGCTTCTATCCCCTAACATGTAACGAAGGAAGTCCATTACAGAAAGCCGTTATTTTTTCATCCCCTGCCCTTAAAAATGGACCACCCTGTAGGACGAGGGCATCTCAAAAAGGGGAGGAAATGCCTCTTTTTCGACTTCAGTAAACAGCCCTCGGGCTCTAGTAAGTTCAATGTTTTAGCCAAGTTTGCTAATTCTGGCGAAAAGAGGTCTTATACCCCATTGGTCGAAAGTCGGCAGAGATAGAGATTTCACCGACGCATAGATCAAATGAAAAGATTTCAATTTGAATAATCTAT
This sequence comes from Bdellovibrionales bacterium, assembly GCA_020434495.1. Classification (GTDB taxonomy): domain Bacteria; phylum Bdellovibrionota_C; class UBA2361; order UBA2361; family RFPC01; genus RFPC01. The sequence continues at coordinate 11,900 of JAGRAT010000042.1, forward strand.
AGAACTTGTGGGAGAGGCTCCTCATGGGAGGAAGCGACTTCAATCAAACAGTTTTGAGATTACCGATTCTCCTCTTTCCTGCTCCGGCGATAGCTGGAGGTCAGCGTGACTCTGTGTGGCAGGAAAAGGATCACCGATCAGTAGCGCTAAACTTCAATGTACCCTTGGGAATTGGATCTCTGAGAGCACGATCTTCGGTACACGGAGCACTCGTGAACAGTTATCCTGTTGAAGTAGCGCATTGTTCGGTGGGAAGAGCCGTACTTGCTCGAGTCATTAGAGGAGTGCTTGGCTTTTCTGGCTATGAATTAGAAGACATTGCTGAGCGAGAGCTTGCTCAACCAGAACCTGGGAGCTCCGTGACGAGAAAACAATGCTCTGCTATCGCGAGAATTTCTAGACTCGCGAAAAATTCACAATCGGAAATTTTAAACGTTTTCGCGAAGAGCCCTCTGCCACAGTTGTGGAGGAGATTACATGACCCGAAAAATGCTCATCAACGCGATTCACTCCGAAGAATGTCGAATTGCTATAGTTGAAGACGAACAACTTCTCGAACTCGAAGTAGAATCCAACGTCGGGAAAAAGCTCAAAGGAAACATCTACCGTGCTCAGATTGCTCGAATTGAGCCGAGCCTGCAGGCAGCTTTTCTTGATATCGGAACCGAACGAAATGGGTTTTTACAGATCAACGATATCCACCCCGCCTATTTTGGGCGCAGGTCTGGAAATGGAAAGGGACGTGGCGGAAACAATCGCCGCAGGCCGAACATTCAGGAGGTCTTGAAAGCTGGTCAGGAGCTAGTGGTTCAGGTTGTAAAAGAAGAGCGCGAGCTAAAAGGAGCTACGCTCACAACATATCTCTCACTGCCAGGAAGGTATGTAGTCCTCATGCCGGGAAGCGACCGAGGAGGGGTCTCTCGAAAGATTAGCGACTCAAAACAGCGCTCAAGGCTCTCAGCGCTTGCATCCGAATTGGAGATTCCCAAGGGCATGGGACTAATCGTACGAACGGCTGGGCTCGATCGGTCACAAGCCGATCTTGGACGAGATGTTTCTTTACAGCTATCGCTATGGTCAAGAATTCTTAAAAAGGCGCAAGATGCTTCTTGCCCTTCCCTCCTCTATGGAGAAGGCGACTTGGCTACTCGAGTTATTCGAGACTACTTCACACCAGAGGTTCGAGAGATTCTCATCGATGAGCAGGAGACCTTCAACCGCGTTAAGGATTTCGTAGATCAGGTAATGCCGCGGTACCGATCCCGAGTAAAGCTTTACAGCGAACAGCAGCCAATCTTCTCGCGCCATGGCATTGATGATCAGGTTTCCGACACCTTCAAACATGAAGTCCGACTCCCCTCGGGCGGGGCAATCGTTATCGATACGCTTGAAGCACTTGTCGCCGTTGATGTGAACTCCGGGAAGGCAACAGCAGGTGGGGATATTGAGGAAACAGCATACAGGACAAACCTTGAAGCCGCGGATGAAATTGCGCGACAGCTCCGCTTACGTGACCTTGGTGGACTCGTTGTTATCGATTTTATAGATATGCTTGACCGCAGACATCGTGCCGACGTCGAACAACGGATGATGGATGCTGTTGTACTTGACAAGGCTCGAGTGGAGGTCGGCAGACTTTCTAAATTCGGATTGCTCGAGATGTCCAGGCAGCGACTTCGAGCTTCTCTTTCCAGTCAGAGTCACATGAAATGCCAGCATTGTGATGGCAGTGGAAAGGTAAAAAATCCTGAACTTGTTGCACTTGAAGTTCTTCGAAAAATTCAAGGCGCCGTTGTTGTTGGCCACGTCGGGTTGGTGAAAGCTCGGCTTGCTCCTGCAGCAGCACTATTCCTCCTGAACAACAAAAAGAAAGAACTTGCTTCCCTTGAAGTAGATCACAATGTACGGATCTTCATCCTTGCAGACGGTCGTCTACGCGCTGATGAGTATCAATTTGAAATGGAGAGTTCTCGAGCTTCACGATAGCTTGGCGCCTTTGTTCTTTAAAAAACTGTTGTCAAGCGAAAGAAAACTGATTGCCGGCAAGTTAAACCTTTGTTAGCTTTAACTAGCTTAAATGAATCGCGAAGTTTTCTGATTCAAAAACAAACGCCAGTTTCGGTGGTTTAGTCTTCTCTTGAAGACTGGTCCTCTACCGGCGGGTCAGCTATCTGTTGGAACATCACTAGTGGCGCTAGGTCTTAAAAGCTTTTTTGTGAACACAGGTGTCCCTCAAGGAGAAGGGCTCCTCAAGAGGGAGAGCTCACCGCAGACGGGCTCGAAAAGCGACCCCAGTAGTAGAATCTCTAGTATTTTAAGTCAGTTAGATGAGAGCGCCACCCCGAAACTCCGTGTGGCTTCTTCCTCAACTTTAGAGCCATCCCTCGTGGAATTCGATGGAGTCCCTCTTCAACAGAGGACCGATCCTCAACCGGAAACCAATCCTCCTGTAGAAACTGGGCAAGTAGAAACAGAGTTGGCCCTACTGAAGCACGACTTGCAACTTAACCCTCTTCGGAAAGACGCTTCTCACTTGGTCAATCTGGTCGCCAATACCCTTGAGGCCCATTCGGCGGTGGTGCTCTTCCCCGCTGCCTTCATCCACCAGATAGCTACGTTGCTTGTTGGTTCTAAGAGCTTTGATGCAAGTGGCCCAAAGGCTGAAAAGAACCCAGACCAAGAAGATGGCCTCCTTCCATTTTTGAGTCACACCCTAAGCCCCCACGCTCTCAAGTCTAAACAGCCTCCGATAAAGAGCGGACCGATAAGTTGGGTGGCAAGAACCGGAAAACCTCTACAGATAAGCCCGTTCGAACGGGAGTCGCAGGTCCTTGGCATTTACGAGAAGGCAGTTTCTATAAAGAGCTTCGCTGCTACTCCAATAGCCCTACCTGCTATTGGGACCTCAACAAAAGTGGGGAGCTTACGAGGAGTACTCGCCGTCGACAGCCTCAAGGCTTACCGGTTCTCTTCCCTACAGCTAAGACTCCTTGGAGATCTCGGACATCAACTTGAGCGAATCCTATCGCTCCATCTGCAATTAAACTCACTGCAAGAACACTTTCTAGAAGGCGCTCATTCTCAATCGACCAATCGAATCCTAACACGCGAAGAAAGAAGCTCCTCATCACCAAAAGCTACTCAACACTCAATCACCTCGTATGAAGTCGAGCGCTTTAGAGCTGCTATCGGAAAACTGGAACTCCTTGAAAGAAAGCCGCCATTGGCATTTACCCGCATCACCCTTTCTTCTATCGAAGGTTCGCGAACCGCAGATCGCACCAGAAACCTTCCTACCTTCTCCTCCCTCTTTCCAGTTAGCGAGCTTCTCACGGTGAAGAAACGGGTTATAGAATCGTGGCAGTGTGCCGTACGTGATTTTCAAGAGAGCGAGCCTTACTCAAATTGCGATATCGCCTCGCACGCGCTCCCAGATGAACTCCTCATTGTGACGGATCACCTAGTAGCCCCCTTTAAAGTGAGAAAGTTTCAGGGATTACTCCTTCATTACCTAAAGCAAAAGCTTCGCTACTTGGCCCTCTCCCCCGTGGAAGAGAACTTCCGAACGCTTTCGAACTCGTTAACAACTATCAGCACTCGCCCCCTAAGAGAGTTCTCTACGGGTCAAAAGTCGGCCTCCTCCGACAAAACACCTCACAACGCCCGGCTCGACTCCGTTGACTCATGGATGCGATTCATTCTTAACGAGGGGGGAAATAGGGAGGTCATCACCAAGAAGCCCAACGATCTCAACTCCCCCCATGGACCAGCAATCCGTCGAAAGAGCTTCACCATTCAGCATGAGAGTGGCCAACATGAAAGTAAAATCTCCAGACGCACGAATATTCTTCCATTGGCTACCAATCAGATGGGAGTTGTAGCTGAGAGCGAGAATTCTTCGGAAGGAGCACGGCCCTATTCAAATTCAACAAGATACGACTTGAATTCAAACTACTACTTGAGT
>JAGRAT010000429.1 GCA_020434495.1 Bdellovibrionales bacterium
TTCAGTGGATACAGCGGAGCGTTCAGTGGATACAGCGGAGCGTTCAGTGGATACAGCGGAGCGTTCAGTGGATACAGTGTATTCAATTGAAACGCTGGGACCGAACAGAGAATCGCATTTTCTCTCCAACTGTTTTCCAAAATGAGAATCAACATGCTGACGCACAAACCGTGAAGGTGCCTCAAGAGAGAGGAGCTTTGAGTGTTTCTGATAAGTTACAAATCTCAGAGGACGTATATATGCTTGATATACCTGTGGGTCGAGCTCCTCTTTCAGGGCGCTCTGTATTTTATCCCAGTCAGCGACGTATTTCTGAATGTTAGATTCGAAGTCTTCTCGAGAGCTTGAACAGGGCGTAGGTTTTACGGACTTCGCTTCGGGCATTACGCTTTCTCGGTTATCTTCGCTTTCTGACATATCCCTGATAATACTCCAGAAACTTCTCGTCTTCTAAACAGTCAGCCCTACTACCTACCTACTGCTTAGCTCCTACTACCATCTTCTAGCGCTACGGATTTCAATTCGGCGCGCAAAGAACGAAAAAAGAACGAACCTATCAGAATGAACCAAACGAGTGGTAACGCCTTTCAAAGCTTAAACCTCATTGGCTTGTAACGAAGAAAAAACATTCCAGACAAAAACTTCACTTCGTTCGAACCGGAAGCACGCACTCTATAGTTGGAGAAAAAACTCTTTCAAGCGATATTCACAAAATTTTTTGATCGAGTAATGATCATAAATAATTTCAGAGCTTTTCTTGTGCAAAAATTTTTTTACTAAAAGCCACCTAAACTTTTTTTCAATTGGTAAGCGAGTAATTGGTAGGAAAATGACATCAACGCTGAACAAAAAAACCGTGTTTTTTTCCCAGAAAATGGCCATTTTGAAAGCGCAACTTGTCATTTGCGTTTTGGGAACATTGATAACATGGATTGTCTTTCAACGAACGAGAGAGATGTTTGCGTATTTAGGAGGGAGTCTGTCGATGCTCTTACTTGTCTACCTCTTCTCCTCGATGATTGCGTTGCTGATCGAAAAGAGTATAGGCGACTCAGAACGAACCGACGAATTCGAGTTAAGGGATGAGCACCAATTTTTGAATGCTCAACAACCCGAGCAGGAGGAGGAGACTACACAGATCGCTCATCAACAATCCAGCGCTTTGTTTTTGAACATTATCTTCTTTCCCTTGAAGCTTGGAGTCCTCCTTATTCCCTATGGCCTCGTGAGCCACTTCGGAAAGGCAGCGATTCCCGCCTTTGCGCTAGGGCTACTCCTGACTCTTGTGCCGCTCTTCCTGGTGAGACTCCCAGATGAGGCCAATAAGTAGAAATCATTATAAAAAATGTCTGAGGAAGCGGTTGCATTCTTCCAAGATATCAAAGAGTATCTTCCCGCGGAGCGAACTCAATGGAAGCACATTACACCTATCTCGATCATGTCATTCCCCAACTTAGTGGGTCTCGTGTGGTTGAATTTGCCGCTGATCACCAGAAGGCGATTACGGCGATAGTTGTGGCATTACTATTTGTAATTGTTGGTAAACTTCTTGTGCAGCAGCGAGTTGAAAGTAAGCTCTCAGAGGATATCATCCCCTCAAAGAAGGTCACTTTCTTTGGCTTGCTAGATTTTTTCATGGAGTCATTCATCAGTTACCATGACTCGGTAGCAGGTCGACACAATCGAAAATATGTTCCGTTTTGTGCTTCAATCTTCTTCTTTATCTTCTTTTTGAATCTTCTCGGCCTTGTTCCCGGAATGCCAGCTGCTACCACCACGGTATGGCTTAATGTAGCGATGGCTATTGTCGTGTTCATTTACTTTAACGTTGAAGGAATTAAGGAACACGGCTTCGTGAACTATCTGAAGCACTTTGCAGGACCAGTATGGTGGATTGCCCCGGCGCTGTTCTGCATCGAAATTTTTGGATTGTTCCTGAGAATTCTCACCCTAAACCTTCGACTCTACTGGAATATAACCGCTGACCATCTTGTTCTCGGTATTTTTACCGATATGTTGCCGGTTATTGTTGCTGCTCCCTTCTATATTTTGGGAGTATTTGTTTCCTTTATGCAGGCGTTTGTCTTTGCAACGTTAACCATGGTTTACATTGTGATGGCAACTCAGCATGAGGAAGCGCACTAAGGTAAGTGGCAATCATTCTATAATTACAGATAAGAGTAATTGGTGGATGTCGTTTGTTGGTGTGAGAGGGAATAACTCGATTTTTAGATAACTTGTTGAATAGAATGAGGAGAGAGATGAAACAAAAGCTCTATTACTTGGCAGTTAGCGTAGTAGCTGTACTATTTGCCGTTGATCCAGCATTCGCTGAAGGTGGCCCAATTGATGCCTATGGTATCTACGGAGCTCTCGGTGCAGGACTTGCCATTGGTTTGGCAGCCCTTGGAGGAACTCTTGGTCAGTCCAACGCAGTTCGTGCCGCGCTCGATTCTATCGGAAGAAATCCATCTGCAGCTGGCAAGGTTTTCAATCCGATGATTATCGGACTTGCTCTTATTGAATCACTTGTGATTCTTGCTTTCGTTATTGCGATTTCTTTTACCTAAGAGAAACGCGACGCGAAAGAAGAGAAAGGGCGTAAGGAGCATGAAGGAAGACCTTCTTGTTCTTTGCGCCCTTTTCCGTTCTCAATGAGTACGCACGAGCACGTGCACGGAATACCTGGACGTGGACGTTGTACCTAGAGCTCTACGGCAGTCTCATAGATATCCGGTCTCATAGATATATATGAGACCGCTTCTAACCGATCTGACTTTTAGGCCGTGCCTAGTCGTTCCTTGCTTCCAGCCACCGCTCAGTTTCCAATGCTGCCATACAGCCACTACCGGCGGCGGTAATTGCCTGTCGCCATTCGTGATCTTGTAAGTCTCCACAGGCAAAAAGCCCTTCGACATTTGTCTTTGTCGAATTGGGTTTTGTGAGGACATAGCCGTTTTCATCGACATCGATAAATCCGCTAATGAGCTGGGAGTTTGGGATG
>JAGRAT010000430.1 GCA_020434495.1 Bdellovibrionales bacterium
TCAGCCGCAATGGAAAGCATCTCTGACTCTCCCGGCCGGACATCTCCAACCCAAACCCCAGCAGGATTCCCTCCCGCACTATCTGAGGAGAAGGCAGTGAGTTTGAAGAGGTTGTTTTTGGTGGTCATTGTCGATGCTCAAACAGAACCGAAGGAGCTGCAACAGATGAGCAGGCACCCCCTCAAATTTGTGGAAGTCATAGAATAAAAAAGTTTCTATCGAACTCTGAATTCTACCACACCCGTTGACATCTGTTCATACGTATTTGTTGGTCCCATTGAAATAGCCCAAACAGATGCATAGAGCGGAATCGCAGGGAGTCGGGAATGAAACTCAACGGGCCAGTTGTTAGAGAATATCGGAACCTCGCCATAGAGGTGGGTACCCATATCCACAGCCACGCCCACAATGCCGAATCCTCCCCAAAACGCTAGGTTACCTATCGAGTTCGGAATGTTGCAAGGAGGGTTGCCCACATACGGATTGCTCACGTAGCCCTGCGGAACCAAGTCGAGGGTAGGGAAGAGAAGCATAGGTTCCGCCGGAAGTTGTGGGTTTATCTTTTCAATAGTAACTGCGAGCACCGCAGGTTCTGTTGGATCCAACGTTAAAGAGCTATCAGCGATCTTTACTTTCGGTGCCTTTAAATTTGCATCGAGACCTGTAGCTGCGAAGGGGCCAAGGGGGCCTGTTGTTACACTATTGTTCCACTTACAAGCATGTCTATCGTCTGCAAAGTAGTATCCGGCACCAGGCTGCGTTCCCTCTACTATGTAGAGTGAATTTTCGTAGTTTACCCCGGACGTAAGATTGTTGGTGGAAAATGCAAGATCGGTAGAACCTGAAGAGTTTTTTATGAGGTTGACGGATGAACCAGCGTGCTCTCTGAGGCCGACGTACCGTTGTTGGGGTGGGAGGAAGCTTGCTGGACCCGTCTGCGAAGCTGCTTTTTCAGCAAAAGTGGCACTTACTACTGCCTTAGGCCCAGGCACACCGATAAACGCGTCAAATTCAACGTCAGTACCATTACTAGTGATTCGGACTTCAAGTTTGCCCTCTCCTCCGGCGTAGCCGTTGATAACTCTATGGGTGTCAGGCAAAGCCGACATCTCATAGTCAAATAATTGGTTGGTGTTGAAATTGAGAGGGCTAGGGTCAACACTGCTGCTGTTCCTCGTGAATACGAGAGCATCGCCTGCCGCCTGAATGGGTTGATTAGCGCTGTTTCGTGAATTCAGTTGTGGTGCGCCAAGCAGAACAGCTTTTGTTCCAAACTGGTCTACAATTTTTACGGTGCTCCCTATCCAGGAGTCGGAGCCAAGGAGAGTCGCTTGGGGTTGATAGTACTGGAATGACGATGCATCTGTTACGGCTGGATTGTCGCAAAAAGGGCTAGTCGGCGGCGTTGGGCAAGTACTTGGAGACCTTAAGAAGTCTAGGTACAGGAATGCCCCACCAGCGTCCTGTACTTGTGTGTAGTTTGAAAGATTAGTGACGTCCAATCCAGGTGCACCAACAACGATATCAGGCCAACCATCGTTATCAAGATCTCCGACATCGAGTGCTCTACCAAATTGTACGGCATTTCCAATATTGGCCGGATTAGCCGCTTGTCGAGTTACTAAATCCTGAAATTCAATCAACCGAATCAAGGTAGCATTGTAAACAGCTCCCACAGAATTTCTCTCAATTTGATAAATGGCTACCTTGTTTGCCTGTGGAGCGCCGGCTGCAATGTAGTGAAGAGACGCAGATGGAGTAGTTGGATTGGGCGCGGTGAAATACTTCATCGTGTATCCCAACTGATTTGCAGCGGTAAAACCACCATTCGCGGTTTGTGATCCGTCTAAAATGTATGAATTTGCGTTGGCAGCAAATGCACCTGGCCCCGCGCTATCCACGTGCATAAAGAAGATCTTGTTCATTTGAGAACCCGCTATGGCTATAAATCCGTTGCCGATATCTATGATCTCGTGCCCAAAACCACTGGTCCCCTGCACTGGACTTAAAGTTATCGCTGAGCTCGAGGCCGAAGTGGTTCTTGATACGGAACTTTCTGAGATCGTGTGGATTGCTCCCAAATTACTTGCACCTAGATGGGAACCCACAACGTACTTAGTCTCTGCATTGGGCGAGGAGCCAGCAACTGCGAGAATCTTGCTCCCGAAAGCGGAATTTGGATGGTTATCATCTCGGATGCTAAGGATGGTATTCCCGGGTATCGCAAAGGAGCTGGTCGCGAAAAAGAAAACTGAAGCAACTAACGCCAAAGTTGAGATAAGAGGATGATAGTGGGATTTAATCTTCATAACCTTCGTAAACCATCTTTTAGTAACATATTCCACAAGGAAATATCTCGCTATTTCAAGGAGTTAGCTCATTTTGGTGGGAAAATACCTCTACTCGCCTTTGAGTAGTAACTCCATTCAACTTGTTCCAGTAACGCTCAGGAGGGGTGCTGCAACTTTTGAACCAACTAAAAGACCTGAAAATTAGCGGTACGTTTAGTAACGTTCTTCACTTTCCTGAGTGCTCTATCAAAGCGAGAGCCGAACGGGGTGTTTCTCACCGAAAATATTGAACCTTTTCCCTTTACGACCAGCACCGCCAATCAGGCGCATTCTCCTTCCTAGCAATCCTAATCGTCGTTTAAAACCAATAACCTAAGGGGAATGGAACTCCTCTTAGTTAAGATTCGGATGTGAAGCTAAACAAATCGATCTCCTCGAAAATGAGCTGTCGAAAGATTATTCTACTCTCAAAGAAGGTCTGGAAGAGAGCGTCTAGTAGGTGAATTGGACTCTTGGAGAGACTTTAGTTCGAATAATCCTGTACTGCCAGTCAGAGTGATTTTCGCCGGTTACCGGATTTATAGGGTTAGGTGTATAAGCGCAATAAAATGTCTCATTCGCGCAGATTGTGTCTGAGAGACTTGGGAGAAGGGCTACCAAGTTAGCGTTGCAAGGGCCCTCACTTCCAGGTGAGACTCCAGGGCAGGT
>JAGRAT010000431.1 GCA_020434495.1 Bdellovibrionales bacterium
CCGCGTTCTCATAGGTTCGCTCATCTCCCATCACCCCAACACTCTGAACCGGAAGGAGGACCGCGAAAGCTTGCCAAATGTCGTCGTAGAGACCTGCGCGGCGAATTTCATCAATGAAAATAGCATCTGCCTCTCGGAGGATAGAAAGGCGATCCTCGCTCACCGGCCCAAGCACTCGAACAGCAAGCCCTGGTCCTGGAAAAGGGTGTCTCCAGAGCAGTTCATGTGGAATTCCCATTTCGGTACCGAACTTTCGAACCTCATCCTTAAAAAGATCTCGGAGGGGTTCAATGAGCTTGAGATTCATTTTCTCCGGAAGGCCACCAACGTTATGATGACTCTTGATTGTCACCGATGGGCCCCCGTGCGGGGAGACACTTTCGATAACATCGGGATAGAGCGTGCCTTGCACTAAAAACTGCACGTTATCGAAACGCTTTGCTTCTCGTTCAAATACCTCGATAAATACACGACCAATAATCTTCCGCTTCTGCTCTGGATCGCTAACGCCTGAAAGCTCTGATAGGAAGTCTTCCCTTGCATCAATGCGATAGAAAGGGAGCCCAAGTCCTTTTGGCCCAAGCGTGGCTTCGACCTGATCAGCTTCGTCTTTTCGAAGTAGTCCGTTGTCGACGAACAAACAGTGAAGGCGGTCGCCAATCGCTTGATGAACGAGCTTGGCCGCAACAGTAGAATCGACCCCACCACTCAAGCCACACACCACTTGCGCATTACTCGGCACCTGTTCGGAGATTGCCTGCACAGACTGTTGGATAAAGTGGGCGGCATCCCACTCCTTTTTTACTTTCGCTATTCGGAAGAGAAAATTTTCTATGAGAGTAGCACCACAAGTGGTGTGCGCCACCTCAGGATGAAATTGAAGGGCAAAGATCGGCCGTTCCTTGTGAGCCATCGCTGCTATCGGCAATGCCTCGCTGGAACCGATTCGGTAGAATCCCTCTGGAACGCTATCTACATGATCACCGTGACTCATCCAGACCTGAGATGATTCATCCCTTGGCAATCCGACACACAGTTCACACTCATCTACGACGCGAAACTCTGCCCGCCCGTACTCTCGAGTCGTAGAACGAACAACCTCTCCGCCATAGTGCAACCCAAGGAGTTGCATGCCGTAACAGATTCCAAGAATCGGAATCTTCCGGTCTAACCACCGCTCGTCAAATTTTGGCTTCTCTGAATCGAGGACACTATTTGGGCCACCGGAGAGAATGAGCGCCTTGATGTTCGAGAACCGATCATCGTCGGCCGAAACAGTGCAAGGGTGTATTTCGCTATGCACTCCGAACTCACGAACCCGCCTTGCAATTAACTGAGTGTACTGCGAACCAAAATCTAAAATGAGAACTCGGTCAAAATCCGGCACCACTTTCCTCTTCGAATTGATTATCTCTTTCCTGATTCCTTCTCTTTCGGATCTGAAGCTTAATATCAGTTCCGGCAAAAGAGAAATGCTCTTGCAGCTTTTTTTTCAGGTAACGTTCGTAAGTCTGTGTGATGTTCTGTGGAAAATTCACAAAGACGAGAACTGTCGGAGGAGTTGTCGTGACTTGCGTTGCAAAGTACATCTTTACTGGGTGTCCCCGATAAACTGGAGGAGGATTCTTCTCAAATGCGTTCAGGAGGACTCTGTTCAGTTCGGAGGTGCGCACCCGGGTAGCAGCTGACTCGTGAACCTCCTTCACTGTTGGAAAGATCTTTGGACACCGACGTCCGGTTTCTGCAGACAAAAATAGCAGGGGCGCGTATCGGCAAAAATTGAGGCGCTCGAAGACTTTCTTTGAGTACGCCTTAACACTGGTGTTGTCTTTTTCGACCTTATCCCATTTGTTGCACACAAGAATGAAAGGTATTCCCCTTCGATGCAAGAGGTCCGCGATTCTTCTCTCCTGATCACTTACGAGCGGATCTTCTGAAGCATCAAGTAAAAGCAGGGCCACATCGCAGCGCGCAAGAGCTTTTAGCGCTCGAACATTCGCATATCGCTCTAGCGACTCTTCCGGCACATGGCTCTTCCTCCGAAGTCCCGCGGTATCAACCAAAATAAATTTCTGTCCATCACGGGTAAGCTCGACATCGATGGTATCTCGAGTCGTCCCCGGAAGCTCCGATGCAATAACACGCTCACTTCCAATAAGACGATTCACCAGGCTGGATTTTCCAACGTTTGGCTTCCCAACGATCGCGATTCGGATAGCACGCTCCTCGTCGTCTTCCTCTTCGGAGGGGGTTCCCGCTTCCACAACCTCTACCGCGTCAACTATCGCACCTACAAGTTCGTGCAGATTCTGCCGATGCGCCGCGCTAATCCATATATAACTCTCAAGCCCGAGTTCGTAGAACTCAACAGCCTCCTCGCGAGTACGAGGCTTCTCACATTTATTAATGACCCAGATCACAGGTTTTTGTGCTTCACGAAGGAGCTGCACGAGGTTTGAATCGTCTGGATGAACTCCGTAAATCCCGTCAAAAACGGCAATAATGATATCGGCTTCATTGAGCGCTAAGGTACTCTGCTCATGAACCGCGGCTGCGAGCGGATCCTCTGATTCGCCGAGGATTCCACCCGTATCTATCAAGTTTACAACTTTCTCTTTGACACTGATCAGAGCGTATGAGCGATCTCTCGTTACTCCAGCAATATCTTCAGTAATGCTTTTGTTTTTATTGCAAAGAACATTGAACAACGTCGATTTCCCGACGTTTGTTCGCCCAATCAGAGCAATTTTTGGTGCCTTTCTACTCATTTATTCCCTCTTCCCGTATGTCTTCTGCGCTAACGAGTTCCTCGCTGACACTGCCGTCTCCCTGAACTTCTTCGCCGTTAACCTCTGAGCTTTGAACATGGCCGCGCCGAATCTCCTCCAATCGAGGGCTCAAGACCGTGAGCGCCTCTTCCGCAGCTTTCTGCTGAGACGCCTTTTTTGTTCCACCTTCTCCTCTCCCGAGAATCTCGCCATCAACTTTCACGACCGA
>JAGRAT010000432.1 GCA_020434495.1 Bdellovibrionales bacterium
CGTGCTAGAGATTCCGATGCTGGGGTGTATCGATTCCCTCAACGTCTCTCAGTCTGCCGCAGTAATTTTGTCGAGCTTCAGAGCTAAAGCCGTCGTTAGTACAAATGCCCGTTAAGATGTTTCTGCTCGGGAGCGCTCTGGACATCAGGAATAGCCAGGGCTATATTTCTAACGGTGTTTGTTTATTTGCGAGTTGGACAGGGTATTTCACTTAAAGTAAGTTAAAGTTTCGTGATGGTGGCCGGGCTCTAGTCGAGATTAGTGCTACGGTTTTTTCCCTCCGGCGAAGCTAACGGGCATAATAGTGTCTTATAAGAGTTGGGCTTCGGCGGCTTCAGAGAGGCAGGATTGGAAGAGCACGGTATTACTTCATCAGAGAACGGTAGCTTAATCCCCCAGCAGGAGGGAGGGGCGCGTAGCGCTCTATTGGAGGGGCCGTTTACCGTTGAGACAGAGCATTTTCTTGGCCCAATCGATCTCCTGCTTCACCTCGTAAAGAAGAATGAGCTTGAGATAGAAAAGATCTCTCTTGCCTACGTGGCTGACCAGTATGTGGCTTGCTTAGAGAAGATGAACGGTTTTGATCTTGAGATCGCTGGAGAGTATCTAGTTATCGCAGCCACGCTCACCTCAATTAAATCATCAGTGCTGTTGCAAGAGCCGGTAGAGCTTGAGGTTGATGATGAAGGGAACCTCGTGGATCCTCATGAAGAGCTCCTTCTTCGACTAAAGGAAGCGGCAATCTACACTGAGGGAGCATCGCTTCTAAGTGATAGGCCGATGCTCGGCGTTGAAGTTTTCGCCCCCGTTTCCAAACTTTCGGACTATACCCCACCCCCAGATACCTACCGGGAGCACGATCCCTATCTCCTTGGCATCGCTTTTCGAAAGTTGCTCGAGAAGAGTGGCGAGGATGAGCTCAGGTATCAGATAACCCTCGACAGTGTTTCGATCGTTGATCAGATGATGAAAGTGCTCAGTCTCCTTAAGGTATCTGATAAACCGCACTCCTTCGAATCTCTCGTGAGGGGAACATCAGAGGGAGGCACCCTCCAGCGAGCATATGTTGTTGGGACATTTGTGGCTTTGCTCGAGCTTTGCAAGCGCCAGGTGTTGAAGGTTCGCCAAGAGGAAGAAGAGATCCTTGTTAGTCTTGCTGCGCTGGATTTTGAACATGAAGATGTTTTGACTGGATCGCTCTTTCAATCTGAGTTTGATGAGGGGCCATCTTCGGGAATGGAACAAGAAGAAGTTGAGGATGACGCGGTAAATGGTTAGTGACGAGAAAGTGGAAGAATCTGCAGAAGAATTACGAGACGAACAAACAGCGGATGCTCATGACCGCGAGGAGCCTTGTGAGTCTGATGGTGTTGAATCGGAAGAGCTCGAAGAGAGCTCTGAGGATGATGAGTTGTCCTTCGATGACAGGGCTGCGCTGTTGGAGTCCTTCTCTGAGGTTGATCGGCAAGCGCTTGTTGAGGCGCTGCTCTTTGCGAGTGGTGAGCCTCTTGGTGAAAAGAAAATCTCTGATGTCACTGGAATTGAGAGGGCGCAGGTCGTTGATATCCTGGATTCGCTGAAGATGAAGCTTTCTCTAGAGGAGAGTGGGGTTGAGCTTTTTGAGAGCAATAATCGCTACCAGCTTCGAACGAAGCCTCAGTTTGCCCATTTCATTCAGCAATTGAGAGCGTCGCGTCCAAAGCGGTTGAGTCAGCAGGCGCTCGAGACTTTAGCTATTGTTGCCTACCGACAGCCGATAGTGCGAAGTGATGTTGAGAAGATTCGTGGAGTTGATGCCACTCCAACGCTGAAGACCCTTATCGATCGTGGGTTTATTCGGATTGTTGGGCATCAAGAGAGTATCGGACAGCCTGCCCTTTATGGAACAACACCGCAGTTTCTAGAGGTCTTTGGATTGTCGACCCTCGGTGAATTGCCAACTCTTCGAGACCTCCAACAGTTAGAGGCTCATGCCGACGAGAGTAGCAATGAGGACGAGATCGTTGAGGAAGATGACGAGGTCGTCGAGCTCGAAGAAAATATCGAAACCGAAGATGTGGTTCAGGCAGAAGTGGCTGCAAACTCCTAAGGCATTTCTCTTTGGTCGGATAGTGCTATGTCAGTGCGTCTTAATAAATTTCTCGCTCTTTGTGGTGTCAGCTCGCGTAGAGGAGCTGAAGAGTTAATTGAAGAGGGGAGGGTTCGAGTTAACGGTACCGTTGTTACGGAACTCGGAATAAAGGTTGATCCGGCAAGAGATACGGTAAAAGTTGGAAATCGGGTTATCCGCCCGCAGCAGTTTGGAGTGCTGCTTTTTCATAAGCCGAAAAATGTAGTTTCTACGTTGAGCGATCCAGAGAAGCGACCGTGTATAGGAGATTATCTCGGGAAAAACGCGGAAGGCTATTTCCCGGTTGGGCGGTTGGACTTCGAATCGACCGGGCTGGTTATCCTCACCAATGATGGCGATATGGCAGATCGTCTTCTTCACCCGCGGTACGGCTTTGACCGTAACTATGAGGTGCGAGTTGCTGGCGTGGTTGGTGAGAAGACCCTCCGCCGGTTGAATCGAGGAGTGCGACTTAGTGACGGACCGATACGAGCTGATGTTACTGTTCAAAAATTGCAGCCGGACTCGACCTGGCTGAAAGTGAGTTTGAGTTCAGGGAAGAAGAGGATTATTCGGCGACTCATGGAGCATGTGCATCATCCTGTGCTCAAGCTTCACAGGGTATCCCACGGGCCATTTCACCTTGGTAAGGTCCGACGTGGAGAGATGCTGTCACTTCCCGAAGATAAGTACAAAAGTCTCCGAGAGCGGGTCTTTAATGGCTCTGGGAAGTAATATTCCCCCAATACAGCCGGCTCCTTGACACATTTACCCCAATACATTACCACTACTGGTCTTGACCGTTCTGGTCTTCATTTGTCGCGGGGTGGAGCAGCCCGGTAGCTCGTCGGGCTCATAACCCGAAGGTCGCAGGTTCAAATC
>JAGRAT010000433.1 GCA_020434495.1 Bdellovibrionales bacterium
GAACCAAGGGAAGTCGAAACCGTGTACAGACCAGCCGGAAACCCGTCATGAAACAATTCGAATCCACAAAACCCCTGGAGGCTGTCCAAGAATGAGCGTGTAAGTATTTGAAATAAGTAGAAAGGCTAGATACATATTTCCTGGAAAAGGTTAGCTTTTGTTTTGAGCTAATGAATGGATGTGTGCGATGAGAAAATACCGAGAAGGGACGAACCGAGAGCAGCTAACATTTTTACCCCGTAGCGTGGAAGAGTACGTTCCGGCGGACGACACGGTTCGGTACGTGGATAGTTTAGTAGAAGAGTTTGATCTCATCGCAATAGAGTCCGAGTACTCTCACCTAGGACGTCCAGGGTTTAACCCGAGAACTTTAGTGAAGCTTCTGTTGTACGGGAAGATTCGAGGGGTTCGCTCGAGCATGTAGCGATTGACGGGACAAAGATAGCTTCGTTTGCGGGAAGAAACTCGTACAAGAAACCAGAGAAGTTAAGAGAGCTTTTAGCGGAACTGGAAAGCTCATTTGCCGAAGACATTGAGCGGGATAAGGAAGAGGACGAAGATTTCGGAGATGATGATTACGATGGGAGACTCCCGAGCGATGTCCAAGAGAAGAAAGCGCTCCGCACGAAGCTTCGTGCAGCGCTCAAAGCGTATGAAGAGATAGAGGGATTGAAGCCAAAGAAGATCTCTACTACTGACCCTGAGAGTCGGTATATGAAAGGCAAAGGGGTCAATCCGTCTTACAACATGCAGGCAGCAGTGGATGTTGATAGCAGGATGGTGGTTGGGGGATATGCCACAAAAAACGCGGTTGATAGCGGAGAGCTCTCTACGGTGCTGGAAGACATTGAGGAGACAACCGAGGGGAAGAACCCCAAGGTGCTAAGCGCTGATAAAGGCTACGAAGACTTAAAGGGACTTCAGGAGCTAAAAGAGAGGGAGATTCTCGGTTACATTGCACAGAAAGAGGAGAAATCAAATAGCTGCTATCCCCTCAGTAGCTTTGTGTACGATGAAACAAAGGATCAGTATCTCTGTCCACAAGATAAGCCACTTACTTTGAGCTGGACGGACAAAGAGGGAAAGAAGCGCTACGTCGGAACAGCCTGTACTGATTGTCATATGAGAGGGGAGTGCTTAACCAGCAAGAACCCTTCTCCTACTTCTCAACGTTCGATTAGCGTTTCTCCATTCTTACCACTTCGAAACGAAATGAAAGAGCGCATGGATTCAGAGCAAGGACTTCAGGCTGCTAAGATCAGAAGCTCAACGGTTGAGCCTGTTTTTGGAACATTGAAGTACGCCAAAAAACTTCGACGCTTCTGCTTCAGAGGGCTTAACATGATCAATAGTCAGTGGAAATTTGAACTCGCTGCTCTGAATCTTGAGAAAATAGTAAAATTTCGAATAAGCAAGCAACTACGAACTGCCTGAGACCCCAACGGCACATCGCTCCAAGCCCTCTCGCCAGAATTCACGATCGCGAAAACGTCAACGAAACTCGCTATCTATCCCTCAATAAATTCATTCTTGGACAGCCTCCTGACACTATGAAATCGGAGTGTTTGACACTATGAAATCGGGACAGCTAGATTCTTGACCGCAATACTTGGCTCGTTTACGATAGCCACCATGGAAGTGACTCAAGACACCTATACATCATTTCGGCCTTACCTTTACGGGCTCTTCTCACGTAATCTACTACCTTCAATTTGTCCTTCTTCCATGTGTTGCTGTTGTTGCATGATTCGGCTGGCACGGTAGTAGGTTTTCCTAACGAATAATTTCTCCCCTATCGCAGGCCAGCAATTCTTGAACTGAGAGTTCCTGTCCCGGGCCAAACTTTGAATAACGAAGCTCGTTTCAGAAACTTTCTCTAGCGAAATTGAGATAAATAAAATCTGCAACGAGGTACGATGAACAACCGAGACGGAGGAATTACGCCCGGAGGGCAGGACGATCGGAAACGCGACGTTCCTGATTTCTTACCACCTGAGTTAAGTGAAGCAAAGTTATCGATTTTTCCTGGAGAAGGACGACATCCGCTTGAGACGATAAGCAACTTGACGCTGATGGCACGGAGAGATACCAATCATGCCTTTGTGGTGGCGCAGCATTTAGCTGTTGCGCATGCCTTAAAAGGTTTGATGTTTTCGGATCAAGCAGAACTTGCAGAGCACGTTAAGAACCTCTTTCAGGGACTCGAGCAGGGGGGGAGTTTTGCCATAGCCGGTTCCGAAAGAGGAAGATCGAGCAGAAAACCGCAGACGGAGTTAGTCGTTGGAGGTCGTGGTGAGTTACTCATAGAGGGAAGAAAGGACTATGTGACAGGGACCCCTCCCGACCGAAGACATCTTGTCACCCTTGCTTCTGTAATCTCAATTGATGTTGATTCGCATCGAGCTCTGATTGAGCACTGGGAAAGCGAGCAGAGGATTCCGAAAGACTGGAAAATCCTCGGGAATGGAAAGCTCAATGCCTTGGCCTTAGTGCCCGCAGATCGAGAAGAACTTATCTGGCGTCAAAAATGGTCTAGCCCAGCCTTCTACAACACTGACACTCATGACATTGAGTTTCGATCTGTTCCCGTGGCACCGGAGTTGCTGCTTCCTTTTGCTCCTTGGGGTAAATGGGTTGAGGGCAGTCGCTACACAGCGGCTATAGGAATGTCTTTTCTTCTCGCCACTTTCGTCGGTGGCATTGAGCAAGCTGCGTCTTTGGTGCGTGATGCGAAGAACGAACAAATAAGCAGCGGAAATCTGGTGCTCGGAGAACGAATTCAAGAGCAATTATACCATGCACATCGAGCGATGGGTCGACTGGCGAACAAATTAACCCATTGCTACGACGGACTAGGCAGACAGGATGATTGCAACGAGCTTCTGGCACACACGCTTGCTACGAAAATAGTGATCGAACAAGTGGCAAAAAATTTCTTCAGAGACCTAAAGGAAGCAGCTGGAGAACTGTTTAGTGATGAGTTGAA